>NZ_MCAP01000056.1:0-513 GCF_001858555.1 Salinicola sp. MIT1003 | reverse complement strand
TACGCCGAGGTGCTCAAGAAATCAGTCGCTGGACCGAGCACCCTTCAATAGCGTTGCGCTTGGAACTTGAGACCGCCGATCGTAGAGCTATTAACTTCCAATCCGTGGCGCTATGATTCTCTTCCGTTGTAGATCCTTGGGCTCCCCGGCTTCGGTCGGGGGTTTTTATACAGGAACTGACCCTCCATTCCCTTTTCAGTCGTCAGCCAGCCAGTCAGACATGTAACCCAGGTGGCGCTTTTGATTATCAGGTTTTATTGGTACAAAAGTGATCTCTAAATTAGAGATGTTATTTAACACAGGATAATTATTTTGGGTGAGCGATTTTAACCGGATCATAGGTTGGCAATGGAGCTTCCCTTATTGACCGGATAAATTCACCCATAACTGAAGCGAATGGATTGAAGAGTAGCTGTCGGGTCCCGTGTGATTAACCACCCGCTTGGTAAATAAGTCAGGCCGTTTAGTCTGCCATTCTTTCATCATCGCAATGGGTGATTGATGGTGCAGTGC
>NZ_MCAP01000055.1:0-188346 GCF_001858555.1 Salinicola sp. MIT1003 | reverse complement strand
CAAAAAGTTACCGTGCCATGGTCACGCTGGCCTGCATCGAGCGCTGTTTACGGGTCTATTTTTCAGACAGAGCGTAATATCAGTTAACACTTCGGAGCCTAATCATTTCCCAGGCGAGCGACGAACAAGAGCGACTCATATAGCCTTTACTTGCTCTGTTCTTCCAGCAATTCAATCTGAATCTGCTGAAGTTCGATTAATTTATCCCACTGTCGGGCCATCTGATGGTCGATCTTCTCGTGAAGCTGCCGAATTTCGAGCTCTGCCTTGAGGTTGATGCGGTAGTCGTTTTCGCTTCGTAACCGATCCTTGGTTTCCTGCCGGCGCTGGCTCATCATGATCACCGGCGCCTGGACCGCCGCCAGACTGGAAAGTACGAGATTGAGCAGGATAAAGGGATAAGGATCGAAGGGGTTGGCCAACACCCCGCCCACATTGATAACGACCCACACCAGCAGCACGGCCGAAAACGTCAGGATGAAGGCCCAGGAACCACCGAAAAGCGCCACCCGGTCCGCCATGCGCTCCCCGAACGTCGCGGCCTTGTCCAGCAAGTCTTCCGGGTTTTTCGAGATGAGCTGCCTGTTATTGAGACTCTCGATGACCTGGTGTTCCAGCTCGCCCAGTTCACCGCGTTCCTGCTCCAGCATTCTCTCGACGTAGAGATGACGAAACCTGGCAAGATCCTCGCGGCAGATCATCCTGCCCTCTTCCCAGCCGGGCGCCGCACTGGCGATCAACGCAGACACACCCGGCCGCACGGCAATCCAGGGCTTGAGACTCCCCGCCTCGAACCGACGCTGGCAAACGTGGCATACCCCCCTATGCGTATCGTCCATTGCCATTCCCACCTGAATCACGACCGGAAACATCGAGACAGATTAAACGGCATTGTCAACCCGATAGGAATGGTATTGAGCGGTGGGAGAGAAATGGCGGGATGCTATGGCTAGCCCCAGCTTAGCATGAATGCGAAAAGACCAGTCACGGTCGCTCAAGAGGTAGACGGAATCATACCCTCAAGAAAGATATTCCGAGTAGCTTTCGGCAAGCCTCTGGATATTCTGATCCATAAATTGCAAATGTACCTTCATGGCGTCTTCCGCAGCGTCGGGATCGCGCTTGGCGATGGCTTCGATAATCCGCGTGTGCTCCTCGACGATCGCAGGCACGCGTTCTTCGTTAAGAAACAACATCCGGACACGGTTGATATGCAGCTGAACGTGGTAAATGATTTGCCACACTGACGGTCGCCCAGCGATATCGGCAATCTTTTGATGAAGCTCTTCGTCGAGGGTTTCGATCTTGTAGTACTGCCCTTGCCGATAAACTAGCCGCTGATGCTCGAGGTTATCGTACAGATCTCGAGCATCGCGGTCGCTACATTGCGCGGCGGCGTCGCGTATCAGGGCGCATTCCAGTACCGAGCGCGTGTAATGGGCCGCCTTGACGACATCGAGTCGAATGGGCGTCACGAATGTGCCGCGCTGGGCGAAGATATCGACGAAGCCATCGTAGCGCAGTCGCATCAAGGCTTCTCGAATCGGCGTGCGGCTGATGCCGAACTCTTCCGACAGCGCTTTTTCGTGAATCCTTTCACCGGGTTTCAGTACGGTGGTAATGATCTTGTCGCGTATATCGCTATAGGCACGATCACTCGACGACCGTTCTTGCACCCCTTTCATCATGCTTTCGACTCCAGACTAACGCGGCCCATTACGTTCTGTTACCCCCATCCTAACCTTCCGCCCTACGCGGGGCTAACCGTTCGCGGCACGCAAGAATCACGTATCAACGAGCGGTCTAGATCCTGAAGATTGCTGCATCCGAGAAGCCCCAGGGTGCGATCCATCTCCTTGAACAGTAAGCCAAGCGCATGATCGACGCCCGCCTGGCCGCCGGCGCCCAGCCCGTAGAGTGTCGTGCGGCCGAGCAGTACCGCGTCTGCTCCCAGAAGTACCGCCTTGAGAATATCACTCCCGCGCCTGAAACCGCCGTCCAGCAAGATGGTGAGCGCGTCACCGACAGCGGCCCTGACGTCGGGAAGGATTTCCATCGGCGAGACGGAGCTGTCCAATTGGCGCCCCCCATGATTGGACAGCACGATGCCATCGATACCGTATTCCACCGCCGTGCGAGCTTCTTCCACCGACAGGATGCCCTTGATCAACAAGTTGCCGGACCAGTTATCCCGCAGCCAGCGAATGTCCTCCCAGTTCAGAGAGGGCATCAGATGCTTGCCTATCTCGGCAGCCGCACCCTGCACGGACGAATCCTCGGGCGGCAAGAGGTCCCCCAGGTTCTTGAAGGTCGGCACGCCATGCGGATACAGCACATCCTTCATCCAGCGGGGCCTGCTCAACACATGCAGCTTGTTGCGCCAATTGAGCACGAGGGGACGCGCGTAATTGCGCGTATCCCATTCCCGGTTTCCGTAGATGGCGCTATCCGTGGTCACGACGATGGTGTCGTAGCCTGACGCCCGACAGCGGTCGACCAGGTTCTTCACATAGTCATGGTCGCGATAGAAGTAGATCTGCATCCATGGCCATCCACCGGGGACCTTGGCGATCTCTTCCAGCGGCTCGGTCGAGGCATTGCTCAGCGTGAAGGGAATCCCCCGGGCCGCCGCAGCGCGGGCCAGCTTGGAATCCCCGTCCTGGGTGATCATGCCGTTGAACCCCGTCGGCCCGATCACGACCGGCATGCTCACCCGGTGGCCCAACAGGTCTCGGCCGAGATCCCGCTGACTGACATCGGTCAGCGTCTTGGGCGTGAACCGATAGCGGTTGAAGACGGCCCGGTTGTTCAGCAGGCTGACTTCGTCGTCGGCGCCGCCATGAATGTATTCATAGACGAAGTTCGGAAGCCGTCGGCGTGCGATCTCGGCAAGCTCCGCGATGCTCAGTGCCTGATCGTAGCGCTGTCTGCGCGGCATGCTTCTTTTCATGTCAGCTCCATCATTCAACCGTTATGCAGAATACTTAAGGGATAGGTCACGATCTCGGGGAAGAGAATCAGTGCAAACAGGATCGCCACGTACATCAACAGCATCGGCCATATGCCGCGCGAAATTTCGATGATGCTGATTCGGCTGATGCTGCACCCCACATAGAGCACCGTGCCCACCGGCGGTGTGATCAAGCCGATGGAGAGGTTGATGATCATCACCACACCGAAGTAGACGGGATCGATACCGAGCTGCTCGACCACGGGAATCAGCACGGGCGCGAAAATCAGCACGGCGGGCGTCATGTCCATCACGCAGCCGAACAGCAGCAGTATGACCATGATGATCAAGAGCATCAGCGTCGGGCTATCGGTAATACTCGTGAGCCCTGCCGCGATCTGGGAAGGAACCTGCGCTACCGTGATCGCATACGCCGTGACAATGGCCGCCGAGGCGATCAGCATCACGATGGCCGTGGTCTTGGCGGTATTGGTAAGCACATCGAACAGCTGCGTCAGGCGAATTTCTCGATAGCAGAGGCTGATCAACAGCGCGTATACCGCAGCGACGACGCCCGCTTCCGTCGGCGTGAACACGCCGCCGCGCAGGCCGACGATAATGATCAGGGGCAGCAGCAAGGCCCAGAAGGCACGCTTGAAGGTGTGAAGCCGCGCCTGCCAGTTTGCACGCTCGAGTCGTTTGGTATCGGCTTTGCGCGCGACCAACCACCAGGTGAACGTCATACCGATCGCCATGATAATCCCGGGCACGATACCGCCCATGAATAACCCGGTAATCGAAACGCCGCCCACGACCCCATAAAGTATCAAGGGAATGCTTGGCGGAATCACGGTCCCCACGATGCCGACGGAGGCTACCAAGGCGGTCGAGCGCTTTTTCTCGTAGCCTTGCGCCACCATCATGGGAATGAGGATCGCCCCCAGCGCCGCAGTATCGGCAACCGCGGAGCCGGATAACCCGGCAAAGATCACGCCGGCCACGATGGCGACATAGCCCAGGCCGCCTTTCACATGGCCCACCAGTGACGAGGCAAAGTCGACGATGCGCTTGGAAACGCCCCCGGCATTCATGATCTCGCCGGTCAGGATGAAAAAGGGAATGGCCATCAAGGCAAAGCTATTCGCACCGGTGATGAAGTGCTCGGCCAGTGTCGTGACATTGAACATGTCCTGGGTCCACATCATCACCACGGCGGAACTAAGCATGGCGAAGGCGATCGGCATGCCGATCAACATCAACGAGAACAGCACGGCGAGGAAGACGACGACCATCATGACACCGACTCCTGGTCATGATCGTATGCCCATGTGGGGCCATTGCGGCCGGTCAGGACAAAGCTCAATGCTTGGTACGCCATCACGGCGGACATCAGAATGGCCGCGATCATGCCGGCATAGTAGTAATTGTTGATGGGAATATCGGTGGCGGGCCCTGTAATCCCCACATTCAGTTCGATCAGGACCAGAAGCCCTTTGACCACGAGCGTCATCACCGCCACGGTCAGGGCCGTCGTCAACAGAAAAAGCAACTTCTGAAGCCAACCGGGAATATGGCGCACCAGGATATCCACTCCCAAGTGGCTATGTTCCATCACTGCGAGAATGGCTCCCAAGAACACGACCCAAACGAAAAGGTATCGTGCCACCTCGCTGGACCATGTCAGCCCGCTATCGAAGGCATAGCGGAGAACGACATTGGTAAATACGAACCCCACCATCAATACCAGTGCAGCGGCAATGGCAAATTTGATCGACTTTTTCAAGAAACCGAACAAGGTCGTCATCGACATGAAACCACCCCTTATATACTCGGTTTTGCCATGCGAACTTCAGGAGTTCGCATGGCATTCTTATGACAGACCTTAAGAGCCTTCACGGACCATGTTCACCATGTCTTCAGCCCAGTCATACTGACTGTAAAAGTCGTCATAGATCGGCTGAACGGCTTTCACCATTTCATCGTGGAATTCCTGGCTCGGTTCCGTCACTTCCAGGCCGGCCTGCTCTAGCTCTTGCTTGATCTGGGACGCGGATTCCCGCATCAGCTGCCACTCCATCTCCATGGATTGGCGAGAGGCTTCCTGGATGACGTCTTTCTCGTCATCGCTCAGATTGTCGTAAAACTGCTGATTCATCAGGTACACGTTGGGGCTAAACATGTGCCGGCTTTCCAGCACGTTGTTCTGCACTTCATACCACCCTGAGCGATAAAGCGTGGCCAGGGGGTTATCCTGTCCATCGATCACCCCCTGCTCGAGCGCCGGGTAGACTTCGGACATCCCCATGGTCTGCACGTTGGCGCCTAACGCCTGCCCCACTTCCACGTAAAGTTCCAGGTTGGGCATTCTCAGCTTGAAGCCATCGAAGTCGTCAATGCTGTCGATTTTTTCCTTGCTCGAGAAAACCCGAAACCCATTCGCCGTCCACGCCAGGGGCTCTACCCCCAGCTCACGGAAATAGGGATCGATCTTCTCGCCGACAGGGCCATTAAGCATCGACTGTGCTTGGTCATAGTCTTCGAACAGGAATGGCCACTCGGGAAACCCGATTTGCGGCTTGGCGGTCTGCAGCCCCATCCCGGCAATCGCCATTTCGATGCTGCCGGTTCTGACGCCATTGGTGTATTGCCGCTCATCGCCGAGCGAGCTGTTGGGGTAGATCTTCACCTGCATGTCGGAATGGCTTTCGACATACGGTTTGAATTTTTCGCGGATGGCCACGTTTTGAGGATGATCTTCCGCGAAGTAACTCGCGACCTTGATGGTCGCCGTGCTTTGTGCGTAGACATGTCCGGCAAACATGGCCGTTCCCACCAATGCGGAACCAACCAGAGTGCGGCCTATGATGGCTGGGAGTGAATATGTCATTCGTTGTGCTCTCCGTTCGCTGATACAGGCGCTGGCATCGAAGGCTCTCTATGAAGCCGGCTGATATACTAGTATTCACTTCACGGTGCGCCTAGAAAGACTTTTGTCTAAACACGAACGTCTGGCGCTTGTGCTGGCGATGAGCGGGGGTCGAGGCGTGCAGGTCAGGAGCGATGGCTTCTTTGCGATGGTCCTTCACAATGACCACCGAGCTTGGGATCGCGTCCTTTACAAGGTACCTTTACGCGCCTTGCGCGCCGTGACGCATGGCGCCCCTTCCCTTTACTGCCAGGACTGCATCGATGGACGACTCCCTGCTGGTCAGCCTCCGCCGCTATCGCCCCCGAGAAGGCCGCGATAGCCTCGAGGATTACCTCACCGAGATTTTCGCCTGGCTGCTGCGGAATTCCCGCGAGGTGGCTGACGCCTTTCTCGACACTGTCATGAGCCATGTGCCGGAGTCGGATCGCCTCGAGCTGCCCGATGCCGATCAGGACATCACCTGGGAGACACAAGCGCCCTATCCGGGGGCGCGGCTCGACATGCTCGCCCAGTGGCCGGGCGGCGCCCTGCTTTTCGAGCACAAGGTGCATGCGCCGCTCTCGGCCGAGCAGGTGAACAAGTATCGCGAGCTGGCGGCGTCGGAGTTTCCCGGCAAGTCCGCGCGGGTGATCGTGGTCTCCGCCAATACCGGTCAGCATCGGCCGGAAGCGCACGGCTGCCTGTGCTGGGAGGACGTGTACGAACTGCTCGAGGCACGCCACGAAACGCTGACCGACCCGGCGGAGCAATTTCATATCGCCAGCTTCCTGGCACTGCTACGGCACGAGGGGCTGCATCCGGCGGCGCCGATCAGCCATCAGGCGGTGGCGTTCTACCCGGTGGCGTGGCGTTTTCCGGAGCAACTGGCGGATGCGCTGACACCGCTGGCGTACGAGGAATGGCCGCTCGCGGAGCGCTATGAAGGACGCAGCCCCAAGACGCGCTGGGGCCGGCTGGGGTTCGAGCTGATCCCCGCCGGTGGGCCTCTTCACTGGATGCCGGGGCTGTTCGTGGGGGTGATTCTCGACGGGCGCGACCACTTGGTGCAGAACCGGCATACCGACCAGGTGATGCTGAACGTCATTCTCGACTTCTCGGTCAAGCTGCACGACATCTACCCGCAACTGCCGAGCTATCGGCGACTCGTGCAACAGCTTCGCGAGCGGACGCCCCACCGGGGCTGGCACTTCTACGATCACCTCGAGGAACGCCCGGCCAATCGCCATCATCCTCTGTACCTGGAGACGCCCCTGCTCGACGTGCTGCGCGGGACGACCACTATGGAAGAACAGCGAGATGCGATTCGCCGCGCCGTTTGTGACGCATTCGAACTGTTGCAACAGGGTAGCGCATTGAAAGTGCTCACCGACGAGGTCCGTCACGAAGCAACCTTGTTGGCCGTCTCCAGATGACGAAGGTTTTTACGGTGTGAGATGGAAGAAGCCTTGACACCCTTTGAATATCACACTGAATGATAACGACATCGGCGATGGTGGGCCCAGCAGGACTCGAACCTGCGACCAAGGGATTATGAGTTCGCTTTTAAAACAATAAGTTACTGATACAAAAGGAAAAGCAACCGTAATTGAGCGAAAGGTACAGTTCTTTGGAATCAGTAGGTTAGCGAAAGATGAGGATAGCACACGAATCTGGTGTGTGTACCGCTCGTGTACCGTTTGAGATCTTCCTCTCTCCCGAATAGCATGCCTCAGGGGGAGCGAAAAACTGCTCGCCTCAAAGGCATGCTGATCTCTTACGGCTAAAAGAGGACACTCAGCCAGTGCAAATTTAACGCCCGGCTCACGCGCCGGTTTGGAGCCGCGAAAGCGTCGGAAAACTGGTCGCCGTGCAGCCGATTGTTATACGCGATATGGACCATGATCTCGATGTCTGAATCCGACCAATAGCAGACATTGAAAATCTCAAATTCGACTTCATTGGATATCCTGTTAAGGCATTTTTTGAGAATAAGCTTGGTGAACTGCAACCCGGCATAAAATAGCAGGATTTGCAATTGAGAAAGCTAGCTTTTCAGGGCTATCATAACCTAAACGGATTGCTGTACTTAGTGCTTCTACTACTTCGGAAGATAGACTCTCCTGGTTATCGTACGGACTTATTTCAGTAACAATACGTGTCACCAAACCCATAATAAAAGAAAGGCCTCTTGGTAAAACTGTTCCGACCAACTCTCTAGCTCGTGGACAGGCTTTTGCGGTTGCATTATCTGAATCTGGATTGCCCCCCAAAGCACTCTCTACGTCTCTTAGTGGTGAGCCACTTAGCCACGCACATACCCCCGGAGATAGGGCATCTAGAACGTCATCAGAGAGCTCACCATTTTTATTTCGTCCAGTTGCCCCGAGAATTGACATTTTTACATCAAAGAGTAACAGTTCTTTAGCTTCTGGATCAGTCTTAAACCAATTGAATAGCCAAATAGCCCACTCATTAATTGACGTTGGTAAAGCTCCAATATTTTTAGTAATCGCGGACCTCAAACGTGAAAGTACAAGTGGTGGCAACCCACTTTGTGACGCTAGAATTGATAGAGACTGATCAATTTCATCGCTGTTTTTAAGTTTCACAAGATTTTCCAACTCAACTAATTGGGCATCAAATCTCTGCTCTTCATTATTCGTCCCAGATCGGAATGCAGCAAAAGAGGATTTAAGGTTGAAAAATGAGCTTTCATCGTTTTCAGAATCACTCAGGGTTGAGAGTCGATTAACTAAGTACATCACGTCACGGTCTAGGGTATTGCCATTGGAAATTTCATCTAAAACCCTAGATATTGGGTCTGAAATTTCTACACATCTGTCATCTTCTGGGATTAATGACTGCAATTTACTTACGACATCTCTGTTCAAGCTTCTATTTTCAGGAAAAATGAGAATCGGCTCGGGTACTAGCAATACAATTCCATTTGCAAGATGCCCAGCTCTACCTGCGCGTGCCGCAGCATTCAATAATTCATGCGCCTCCAAAAGTTGGCGACCATCCTTTTCAGCACGTTTATCTCCTGCCAAAATCGCCATTTGCGCAGGGAGATTAAGGCCTTGAGCTAACGTTGGGGTAGCAACAATAACCATTGCACCGTCTGCACGTTTATACATACGTTCAGACAGCTCTCTTTCAATGCGTAGCATCGATGCGTTATGGGGGACTGCGGCGCTTCCCTTGGTTAGCAATGAATGCTCAAGCCCTCCAAGCTCTAACTCTAACGCATCCCATCTGTGATTTTCATCTACCGTTGGGACAATGTTTTGACCAAGCGCAATAGAAATACTTTTAGCAGTAGATATGGCATGAGACTTTTGGTTAACAAATACAATAGTTTTGAGTCGACTACTGGCACTTGTCACGGCCAATGTTGAAGCAACGCTGTTTACATTAGGGGTGATGGCTAAGTTATTTTGATAAAGCTTTCCGCTAAGTAAAACTTTATCCTGCATTAGCTTTGTGAAAGTACAGATCGCATTATTGTTTTCCAAATCCAGCCAATTGTGCTGTAAGCCCCAAATGGCATAAGGATTTATGACCAACTCCCTGGATGAAGCAGATCTTAAATTTGCGGCACGGCTCCCGGCCTGCTTATCAAGACGCGCTTGCACATTTTTTGCGTTTACTTTTATGGATTGAACGTCATTCTCTGCGTAAATTACAACTCCGCGAGCCTGCCTGCTCGGCTTCCATAGCAGATCAACGCTAATACAACTTCTACCCGTTAATTGATTAATCCATTTTGCAAATTCTTCTCCGTTTTTCACCATCGCAGAGAGAAAAAGAGTATCCGCTTCTGGGGCAATTCTATTGAATGCAAGCAAGCAAAGCATACTATCTAACGATCTGCGTATCTTTCCCGATTGCGGGCTGAGCAAATGACATTCATCAAATACTAATAAGCCAACATCATCAAAGGATTCTGGAGAGAAAGAGAGCATTGCTAAGCATCTCTCAGGTGTCATTACCTCAATTTCAGGGAGAACTGCACCAACCTGGAAAAGCAAGTCAAAGTCACTTGATACTGTCGAACCTAAAATGTCTTGGGGGAACATCTCTTGCAGATCGACGGTAAGCTGCTCAACAAGCGCATGAGTTGGGGCAAGAAAAATTACCTTTTTCCCCTGCGATAAAGCACTAGCGATTTTTATTGAGGAAATAGTCGTTTTTCCGGCTCCTGTTGGTAAAACCATTACAGCAGACGTACCAATGTGGTGGAAACCCTCTGTGAGAGCCTTTCTGTGATTAGGCCAAATATAAGGGAATTTTTTTGCTCGTAACGCTATCCAATTATGCCAAAATTCAGTCCCAGAGCCCTGTGGGGGCTCTAGCTTAGTGAGCGCAGATTCAGATATCCCGTCATATGTTGCAGTGAGTAATGATGCTAGGTGAGTAATCCCAGGAAACGTGAATTCTACTCCACATGCCAAGGCATCCCTCTTGATTGAAGCTGCTAGTGATTTGACATGCTCAAAAATCGCTTTGGGAGATTGGGTTTGGGCATCGTCCAAACCAATTCCTAAGATTATTTTTGATAGATCTTCTATGCCGAAGACTAGAGACTGAACCAGTGCGATAAAAGCAGAAAATTCGACATTAACTTCCTGCTCTACAACAAAACCTACTCTTTCATTGCTCCTATTAACAATATCTACTAGCCGACCTTTAGCCAAATCTACTATATGTCTGACTAATTCGGTAACAAGGTAATGCTGCCCCTCCTTTTCGATTTTCACCTTGGATGCGGCTTCAAGGGCATCTGCGTATTGTTCAGCCGCAAGAAATAGAAGGACAGCCGCAATTTCAGGTGCTAAACGATCCCTGCTGACATTTTCCCTCTCGGCAATCTCTTCTTCTAATAATTCCTCTCTCCTTGCTATCAATTGCTGAGCACTCGCAGCAACAAATGCAGAGGATCGCCTAATAGACGGATCGCTATTGATAGAAACTACTAGCTCATAGGTGTCCGCAATACGATCTAATGTCCAACCACCTTCCTGGCCTAATTGTTCTTCTCCACCAAGCCTCATAGAGACAATCTGCGCATAGTGACCGGTTAAGAGTTGCGGCAGGTCTTTAGGGGCTAAGTCAGGGAACTCGGGAGCAGATCGAAGGAGTGAAGCTGTTTCTGGATCAAACATTAATCCTGCTCCGCATCTAACTGTTTTATGTAAGCAATGATTTTTGTTGCCAACGCATCAAACCAATCCCTTAACTTACCATCTACAATGAGGCTTGCACCAATGCGTTGTTCCTGGTTTATATCCTTTATTTTGTTATACCCTTTAAACAGTGCCTTTTGGGCTTCCTCCGTATCGAAATCCTGAGTTAACGCAAAACCTGCTCGATATTGTCTGCTTGAGTTATCAATTACCTTGCGAACCATAGACATGGCCTGCACATTACTAACTCCACTCAACTGGATAAGGGTTGCAGCGGCAGCAATAAGTTCTGCATTTCTTGTGTTTCCGTGCCGATCTAAGAACCCAGGTATTACTTTCTGCGTAAATGTATCTCGAGGG
The DNA here is from genome assembly GCF_001858555.1 of Salinicola sp. MIT1003. Classification (NCBI taxonomy): domain Bacteria; kingdom Pseudomonadati; phylum Pseudomonadota; class Gammaproteobacteria; order Oceanospirillales; family Halomonadaceae; genus Salinicola; species Salinicola sp. MIT1003. Next base: position 176,942 of record NZ_MCAP01000055.1, on the reverse strand, counting down.
TTGTCCGTGCACTTATCTTCAAAGATGGTGGATTTGAGTATTTCACTGCCATCTTCGTTAAGCTCTATCATGATCCCGTCTAAACCTTGAGATGTAGAGCTCGTGTGCGGGTCTTTAAGAAAGCTTTTTTCACCGGACACCTGTTTGGCAGCTATCCAAGAAATAATTTCAAATATCAAGCCATCCCTTTGAATTCTGGGATAGCCCATTCGTGGAGTTTGAGCCACTTCCTGAACAGTGAACTTTATCACTGCTTCCTCTTTGAGTGCCTCATTAGTAAATGCAGGTGCTGCCGGTAACAATTCATCAATAATATGAGCTGCCTGCGCAGCCTGCCCCATAACAACTATTGCTATAAGGCGAGCCAATTGATCTTCATTCTCAACTTTCCATTTTGACCCGACACAATCATCATCAATTGGAAAGCCAGTGATCTCAAGTGCAGCCCAGCTTTGATCTGGAGTCATTAAAAATAAGCCTTGTTTATCTAAAAAATTACTCGATATCAGGACGAGTCAAATGTCCGCTTTGGTGAGAAAACAGACTTACCAGCCCGAGCGTATAACGCCCGGCACAGCGGTAGCCGTAACGGAGCGATTTTGTGTTAATTTTTGAGCGACAGCGAATAACACAAAACCGCGTAGTGTAGGCTATCCGCCTGCTGCCGTTTGTTAGCTACAGCAATATGTATAAGCCACCACCCAAACAAGAAACGCTGATTATCCGCTGCGTCCACAAGGTAGATGTTAGAGAATCCGGATCTCGGCCAGCCTTCAGTATCTCGTTTAATGTTCCTTGAACACGAAATGATTGTACCCCGGCACTAAGGCCTACAATAATCAAGATCACACCCAATATGGCCACGTCTCTACCTCTGAACTAAATAAATACCCAATGAAAACATACCGACCGAGAAAGCTAAAAGCCCAAGAAAATGCTCATTGACTGCTGTTTTCACTGGTGTTTCATCAGGGGCGGTTTTGCTGATTTTACGTAAAGCCAGCAAGAATCGTAAATTCTGCACCAAGCCAAGGCCTCCGAAAATTATCAGAAAAATCCCTACAGCTTTTAACACGTTCAGCCTCCCTTGTAGCTAACAGGTATTAGACAGCGCGCTCGTTTATTGACTTGAACGAGCGCGCGCGTTCAACATTCTTATACCGCCACATCAAACCACTGATTTTTCGTTGTATTTTCGTTGACTTGGCTATATAACACCAATCAACGAGCATGCTGCCTTTTCCGACATATCGGTTTTGGATCGCTATCCGCCATGACAGACTCCTACCGTAAGTTTTTACTCAGCACGCGAGTCACGGTTCGACCTCCCCGCCAACAGCTTCAAAATCAACAGCGCAAACTGCCTCCCCGTCTCCTCGTCTTCCAGCAACGGCATGCTGAGTTTCTCGTGGTCGCTGAGGGCGTCGAGCACGGCGTCGGTGACCTTCTTCGGGAAGAGGCCATGCATCACCTGGTCTTCGCTGTGATTGCGTACCTGGGCCATCACCGCTTCGTCGCGCTCGATGCGGTCGGCGATGCCGTTGGCAAAGTGGAGCTTGTCGTCGTCGCTGACCTCGGCGCCGTAGAGGTCGTTGAGCCGGTCGATGATCTCGGCCAGACGCTGCTTCTCGGGGTCGTGGGGCTTGCCTGAGCCCACCTCACTGACCGGGGTGAGGCCGTAGTCGCCTTCGGCTTCCTCCAGGCGCAGGCGCTTCTCCTCACGCTTGGTGAGGCGGTAGTGGGTCAACTCCAGCTCGCTGACGTCGATGCTCTCCTCTTCCAGCAGGCGGTCGATGCGCAGCAGCGGAGTGAGGTGGCGGGCGTAGACGCACAGCTGCTCCAGCTCGGCGTCGTCGAAGGTGACGATCTGGCTGAGGAACTCGTAGGTGCGCACGAAGCTGGCGAGGTTCTTGCGGAACAGGTCGAGCTCGTCCTGGGCGGTGCCGGCCTCCTTGAGCTCCTGCTCGGCGCGCTTGAGGCCCTTGTCGTCACCATTCTGCTCGGCGACGCGGCGGGCCTCCTTCCAGGTCTGCAGCTGTTCAAGAAGCGCCTGATACTTCTGCTTGAAGCGGTCCTGGGCGGGGCGGCAGTAGTAGCTGAGGCTCGATGCCGGGGCCTTGGGATCGAAGAAGGCTTTGGCGAAGCCCTCCACCTCGGGCCACTGGTAGATGCCACTGGCATCCAGGCTACGCTGCAGGTCGTAGACCACCTGAGGGTCGGAGACATCGGCCAGCTCCGCCTTGCGGTAGTAGGGCGCGAAGGCGTCGAGGATCTCCTGCTCGTCGTTGTAGAAATCGAGGATAAAGGTCTGCTTGCCGGGGAACAGCCGGTTGAGCCGCGAGAGGGTCTGCACGCAGTCCACGCCCTGAAGCTTCTTGTCCACGTACATGGCGCAGAGCTTGGGCTGGTCGAAGCCGGTCTGGAACTTGTTGGCGGCGATCATCACGTTGAAGTCGTCGGTGTCAAACGCCTCGGCCAAGTTGCGCCCCTTGAGCCCGGGGTTGAGCAGCTGGCTGGTCTCGGTGACCTCCTCGGGGATCACCTCGTCGGGCGACACGCTGCCGGAGAAGGCCACCATGGGGTGGACATCGTCATAGCCCTGCTCGGCGATATAGTCACGCATGGCCAGCTGATAGCGCACCGCTTCCTGGCGGCTAGCGGTGACCACCATGGCCTTGGCCTGGCCGTCGAGCAGGTGGCGCACGTTGTCGCGGTAGTGCTCGACGATCACCTCGACCCGCTGGGCAATGTTGTAGGGGTGCAGGCGCACCCACTTGGCCAGGGTGCGCGAGGCCTTCTTGGAATCGACCTCCTGCTCCTCGCCATCGGGGTGGGCGAGCTTCCAGGCGGTGCTGTAGGTGACGTAGTTGGTGAGCACATCGAGGATAAAGCCCTCCTCGATGGCCTGGCGCATGGAGTAGAGATGGAACGGCTCGGGCAGGTTGTCGCCACTGGCCGGCAGATCGGGATCCGGCGCACGTCCGAACAGCTCCAGGGTCTTGGCCTTGGGGGTAGCGGTAAAGGCGTAGTAGCTGATGCGCTCGCTGGGGCGGCGTGAGGCCACCGCGGCATCCAGCATCGCCTCGGCGCTTATTTCCAGCTCGCCGATGCCCTCGCGGTTTTCCAGCTCGCCGCCGCTCTCGCTCCCACTATCGCCCTCTGCAGTCTCGCCCGCGGCCGCCAGCAGCGCCTTGAGCTTGCTGGCCGAGCTGCCGGTCTGCGAGGAGTGAGCCTCGTCGGCGATCACCGCGTAGTTGCCTTCGGCCAGCTGGGGGCGCTTGTCCAGGGCGTCGAACAGCGCCGGGAAGGTCTGGATGGTGACGATGATGATGCGGGTGTTGCTGGCGAGTGCCTCGGCGAGCTGCTCCGACTTGCTCTGGTTGCCAACATCGCGGGTGATCGGGCACACCACGCCGTGGGCATGCTCGAACTGATAGATGGTGTCCTGCAGCTGACTGTCGAGCACCGTGCGATCGGTGACCACGATCACCGAGTTGAACAGCTTGGTGCCGTCCTCGGCATAGAGGTTGGCCAGCTGATGGGCCGCCCAGGCGATGGAGTTGGACTTGCCGGAGCCGGCACTGTGCTGCACCAGGTAACGCTGCCCTGGCCCCTCGGCCAGGGTGGTCTGCACCAGGCGATTGACCACCTCCCACTGGTGATAGCGGGGGAAGATCAGCGTCTCTTTATGGCCGCGCCGACCGTGGAAGTCCTCATAGGGCTTCTTCTCCAGATGCAGGAAGCGACCGAGCACCTTCAGCCAGGCATCCCGTGCGAACACCTCCTCCCACAGATAGCCGGCGGCGTAGCTGGCCTTGTCCGGCGCCGGCGGGTTACCGGCACCGCCCTCCGCCGTGCCGCGGTTGAAGGGCAGAAAGTAGGTATCCTTGCCAGCCAGCTTGGTGGTCATGGCCACCTCGTCCTGGCTCACCGCGAAGTGGACCAGCGCACCGCGCTTGAAGGTCAGCAGCGGCTCCGGCTTGCGGGAGGCGGGATCCTTGATTGGGCGGTCCTGGCGATACTGGCGCTTGGCGTTCTCCACCGTCTGCTTGAACTGGCTCTTGAGCTCCAGCGTCGCGGTGGGGATGCCGTTGACGAACAGAACCAGGTCGAGGCGAGGGTTGTATTGCCCTTCCCGGGCGTGGGGCGAGTAGGAGACCTCGGGCACCACCCGCAGGCGATTGGCGCGGTAACGGGCCAGCGAATCCGGGTTCATGCCGTGGTCGGGCTGGAAGCTGCACAAGTCGAACTTCACCCCCGGCACCTTGAAGCCGTGGCGCAGCACCTCCAGGGTGCCGACCCGCTCCAGCTCGCGCACCACCTTCTGCACGAACACCTTTTCCGGCGCCTGGGGGTTGGCCTTGCTGAACTTCTCCCAGCGCTGGGGCCAGGCCTCGCGTACGTAGCCGAGCAGATCCTCGGTATAGAGCGCCGAGGTGCGTTCAAAGCCGCTGGCCGGACCGCTTCTCCAGCCGTGGGCCGTCATGGCCTCGATGATGTCCTGCTGAAAGCGGGCTTCCCTGCTATCCGCCATGTTATCCCCTGCGTTTAGCGTAATTATGAGTAACAGCCTAGCGCTTTGGGGTTAGGAGGAGAAGCCTACTTAGGACGATGAGTTGCCCATAAAGGGCGATCTCGCCAGTCGTCAGGAAACCCCATTTCGGCCACATTGACGGCATGGTGATCGATGAGCCCGACCAGCCGCTCCCGCCAGTGATGGTGGGGGTTCACCACATCCATCAGATACAGCATCAGAGTGAGGGTATTGTAGATACGTCGCGACGCGTCAAAGGACAGAGTGTCCAGCACCGCCGCAGGCCGATCTTTTGGCAGCTTGGGAAGGAAGGTGAACTCCCGGTTCCACAGGCGTGCATGGTGGGCACACTGGTTGCGTACCGTGCTCAGGTGGTGCAGCACCGATGTCAGCACACTTTCATCGAAGTCGTACTCACGTGCCACGGCATTACGATCTCGGCGCGGTCGTGTGTTGGCGTACCACTGGGACAGCTGGCCGAACGTCATGATCTCTACCAGGGCCCAGATCGGAGGCAGCGGCTCATCGTAGGTAGCGCTCAGGTGGCGAATGAAGGTTTCCTGGCTGCGCCGCACCTCCCCTTCCAAGGCACGGAGCCGCTCCTCGTGACGCCAAGAACGGTGAGGTGACTTGAACAGGGTCGGATCAAGGTGGCAATGGGGCCCGTGTGTATGGGCCATGTGGTAGGCCCAGCAGGTGCGAATAGAGACCTCGATGCGTTCGATGGCGTCCATGACCAGCAACCGGAACTCCCGGTCGAACACATAGAGATTCAGTACGTCATCCAGTGTGGTGCCGGGGCGCAGGCGATGCGTCTGGTGATCGGCCTCGAAGGGCAACCAATAGGCGCCCAACCGGTAGTAGTTGAGATGACGCAGATAGTGGAGCGCCCGCTGGCAGTCCGGCACCGTCAGCCCCCGCTGGATGAGCCGGTCGAGCTGATCATCTAAGCTCAGCGGGGGCTTGTTGAACTGCAAGGCCGGCCTCCAGAAAAAAGTAACCCCCCAAGGTGCGCTTCAGGGAGAGGCGTGGGGGGTGTTGTTACGAAGCAGTATAAGGACGCAAAGGCCCGCTGCCAAGTCTCACCCATCAGGTTGGCGCCATCTCTTCAGGTTGCGCCGCTGCTGCACTCACCTGCTGGTCCTGCCACTCGCCGTAGGTCATGCCGCTGCCCTCCGCCTTCCACGAGATGCGCCCATTGGCGCTGCGCCCGGAGACCACCGCCGCGGCGGCGCTGGGGCTGCTGAAGCTCTGATCCTCGTTGAACACTCGAGTGCCATTGCTGCCTTCCACCAGCACCCCGTCCTCGCAGAGCTGGTTGTAGAGGCTCTGATAGCCGCGCTCGGTGCCGACCCAGCTGCCCCGGGCCAGGGAGCCCTTGAAGACGTAGAACTCGCCGTCGATCTCCTGGCCGGTTGCACGAATGCCGTGCCGTGGCACCTCCAGGGTGAAGCGGGGCGAGGCCTCTGGTTCTGCCGCTGGGGCCTCTTCCGGCATCCGCGAGGGGCGCGAGGTCTCGCGGAGGAAGTCGAACCCCAGCACCGGCAGCACGGTGCGGATCTGCTCGACGAAGAACGCCATATCGGCGCGATCCGACTCGGGCAGGTTGATGTACTCGTGGGCGGTGCCGTTGATCAGCTTGCAGCGGCCGACCTGGCCGGCGTTCTGGATCAGCAGGCTCTCCAGGTACTTCACGTGGGCCTTGGTGAGGTTCTGGTCCTTGCTGGTAACCAAGCAGACCTTTTCCCAGAAGTCCTTGCCGCCTCCTGAGCCTGAAACGGCCTCAGGGCGGTTGTGCTGCTTGAGGCGGGTGCCGACGTCGTCGCTCTCGCCGATGTAGACCAGCGGGCGCAGGCTATTCTCGGGGTCGGGGCCAACCAGGAAGTAGATACCTGTGCGGCCGCACTCAGGTCGCTGGACCAGCTCGCTGAGCTTGCTGCGCGGCCCGGTGAGCACGTGGCCGGTCCAGTTCATGATCTCGGCGGTGAGCAGGCCGTTGGGCGTGCCGTCCACCAGGAAGAGCCGGATGCTGCGCCCCTGCGTCATACGGCCTCCGTTTGGGTGGTTTCAGTGGGGGCCGGTGAACCCGCCGGTGGCTTCCAGCCGCGCACATCGATCTTGCCGGTGACGGCGGCGGAGATTAGGGCGGAGCGACGTTCTTGTAACAGCTTAATCCCATCAACTGCTTCTTTAATCAGCTCTTTGGTTACCTTATCGGCCCCGGTGATTTTTTCTTTTATTTTCAATCTTTCATCAGAAGAAGGAGGTGATGCCACAGCAATAGAACCCAAAGCCTCGCTAGTCAGCTTGGGCTGAGCAGACCCCGTCACATGAATGGACAGATCTAAATTTTCAATCACCTCAGCCCAGTATTCCAAATTCGCATCTATGGGCTCCAAGATATGGGCATGATTGTTCACCCAATACCTCCCTTTAGCAACAAAGGCAATGGGGGAGGAGCGCGCAAGAAGATTAGCCCCATCCTCGGAAACAAGAACATGGTCCTTGTCGAAAATAAAACCATCTATCCAATCAATAACTCCTGAAGCACCATAGTAGGGAAATTCGCCCTGGCGGCCACCTCGGTCCTCAGATTTCAGTGGAATTCTTTTTCCATCCAAAAAATTAAAAAACATCTTGATCGGCGCCACTACCCAATGCGCCGGCACTTCCCCCAGCCACTCCACCCCGGAGTCCTTCATCGGCACATCGGGGTCCAGCCCCTTGGTGACGGCATGGGAGATCACCGCCTGGCGCTTCTCCTTGAGCAGCTCGATCAGGCGCTGCTGCTCCTCCACCAGGGCATCAATGCGGGCGGTTTCGTGGTCGAGGAAGGCGGCGATGGTGGCCTGCTCTTCTATGGGAGGCAAGGGGGTAGGCAAATTATCTGACGCATACTGACTCAGGCCTACACGCGTTAAGCCGTTCGCTGAAACAGCAAAGTAAGATTTTGCAGATCTAGAATCAAAGTAGTGCTTCAAGAACAGGCCAATAATAGAAGGGTGTGGTCTCGCAATAGATAAATGGTAGCCACACACTACACCTGGCAGCGTTTCAGGTACGTGTGCGGCAATAGCGATGTCATCTGATGACTCGGAGTCTTTAGTGAAAATCACATCGCCTGCCAGAAGGGGGAATTTTTCAATCTGACTCCCTGAGGCAGTCGCTTGCATGAAGCTCATGCCTTGAACAATATCATCGTGGTAATACACATCTGTATAGTTGCATAGAAGGACTGATTGTTCGCCCTCTACCGACTTCTTATCAACATTGCTCGGCATAACATCGCAATGCCGCTTAAGCGGTTGAATGCCCCAATGCGCCGGCACCTCCCCCAGCCACTCAACGCCGGAGTCCTTGTATTCGGGGTACTGTGGGAAGCTCATGCCGACAACTCCTCGATCATCTGCTTGATCCGGTCGGTACAGGCCTTGAGGTCGGCGTCGATCTCCTCCAGCGGGCGCGGCGGGGTGAACTGGTAGAAGTGCCGGTTGAAGGGAATCTCGAAGCCGACGATGCCGATGCGGCCATCCAGCGGGTCGCGCTTCTCCTCGTCGATCCAGGCGTCGGGCACGTGAGGCTTCACCTCGCGCTCGAAGTAGTCGAACACCGACTCGTCCAGCGGCACGTTCTCGTTGTCGCGCAGGCCGCTGTCGGGCTCGGGGTTGCCCTTTTTGTCCAGGCAGATATCCGCCTCGGGGTCGCGCTCGGAGAGCGCATTGAGGATCGCCTTCTGCAGCGGGGCGCCGACCTTCATGCCCTCCGGCAGGTGCTGCTTGAGGGCGGCCTTCAGCGCCTTGGTGAAGGCGTCTCGGTTGGTATAGCGCTGCTCCGGGTCCAGGGTGGCGCAGGCGGCCTTGATCGCCTCGCGCTCGCCCTCCGCAAGCTTCTGGAGCGGCTTCTCGTCATCGAGCTTAGCCAGGCGCTCGGGGCTCGCCTGGAAGTTGAGGCGCAGCGGGCGCTCCACGGTGATCCGCCGGTAGCCGAAGGCCTCCACCGGGAAGAGCTTGCTCTCCTCGCTCTCCTGGCAGGCGCCGTAGAGGCGCACGATCTCCTCGATGTCGCGGTCGGCGACGAACTGACGCTTGCTGCCAAGCGATTTGCGCATCTTGCTGGCCCGGCCGGTGGCGTTGATCAGCTGCACCTGGCCGCGGCGCTCGGCGGGCTTGTGGTTGGAGAGGATCCACACGTAGGTGGCGATGCCGGTGTTGTAGAACAGATCGGTGGGAAGGCCGACGATGGCCTCCACCAGGTCGTGCTGCAGCAGGTAGCGGCGGATCTCCGATTCGCCGCTGCCGGCACCCCCGGTGAACAGCGGCGAGCCGTTGAGGATGATGCCGATGCGCGAGCCGCCCTCCTGGCGGGCGCGCATCTTGCTCACCAGATGCATCAGGAACAGCAGCGAGCCATCGGAGACCCGCGGCAGGCCGGGGCCGAAGCGGCCGTCATAGCCCTTGTGGTTGTGCTCGTCGGTGATCGCCTTCTGGACCTTCTTCCACTCCACGCCGAAGGGCGGGTTGGAGAGCATGAAATCGAAGTGCTCGCCGGGGAGCTGGTCGTCGGATAGGGTGTTGCCGAGCTTGATCTGCTCCACCGCCTGGCCCTTGATCAGCATGTCGGCCTTGCAGATGGCGTAGGACTCGGGGTTGAGCTCCTGGCCGTGCAGCGAGACGGTGACGTCGCGGCTGACCTGCTGGATGTACTCGTCGCTCTCGGAGAGGAAACCGCCGGTTCCCGCCGTGGGGTCGTAGACGGTGACGATGCCGTGGGGACGCAGTTTCTCCTCCTGGCCGGTGAGCACCAGGGAGGTGGTCAGGTGGACGATGTCGCGTGGGGTGAAGTGCTCCCCCGCCGTCTCGTTGGAGCTCTCGGCGAACTTGCGGATCAGCTCCTCGAACACCAGGCCCATGCCGTAGTTGGTCAGCCGCTGCGGGCTCATGTCGATGGCGGCGAAGCGCTGCACCACCTGGTAGAGCAGGTTGCTGGCCGAGAGCTGCTGGACGAAGCCCTCGAACTCGAAGTGCTCGAAGATTTCCCGGGCGTCCTGGCTGAACGACTGCACGTAGCTCATCAGGTCGTCGGCGGTCTGGGTGTCGGAGAGCGTACCCAGGATCAGCGGCGAGGCATTGAAGAAGGGCTGCTCTGCCGCACGCAGCAAGAGCTTCTCGCGCACCGCCTCGGGCTTGGCCTGGTGGGCGTGGGCGGCGTCGAGCACCGCAGCCTTGGTGGGCTCCAGCACGCACTCCAGGCGCCGCAGCAGGGTGAAGGGCAGGATGATGCGGCCGTACTGGGACTGCTTGAAATCGCCGCGCAGCAGGTCCGCCACGGACCAGATGAAGGCCGCCAGTTGAGAATGACTCTCCGTGTTCACGATGCTTCCCCACGTTCTTGCTGCTGATGATGATGGATGCGGCCCATCATACACAGTGAAGCGAAGGGAGGGGAAAGGATGCGTAGAAGCCTACCTTTCCTCGCGATATCAAATTGCTCCAACCTTCTCTCTTATTTCATTCCTTAAATCATTCAACCCATTCAGAAGGCTAGATACCTCCACCATCTTGTCCTCATGACCGACAAAATCCTCCTGATTTGACAGCAGCATTTTTAACAAGCCGCCAAGTCTGCCTAAATCACCATTGAGCTGCATCAGGTCACCCACCGCCTTATGATCAATCATCGACTTGGGCGTGTACCCCATCCCCAAGTTCCGCAGGAACGATGATGCACTGTGATTACAGCCCTTGGCGTTATCTTCGATTTCTTCTTTCTCGCGCTTATCCACCCATACTTTGATGCACTGCTTTCTTATGCGTGTCTGACTTCCCATCATTATCTCCATAGTCGATCTACCCTACAGCGGCGGTAGCCGCTCAGCCTCGCAGAGCAGGACAGCGTAGAGCCCGTTGGGCGAGTAAGCGCATTGCATTGTTGGCTAGCCGCTTGCGGCGTAGGCCTACAATGCACATCCTGCCATTGGCCCATCACACATTTTGCTTCACTCTGCTTCATTTCAGGCCCAGATCCCGCAAATGAACTAGAATGAGACAAAATGAAATAAAATCTCTCAAAATGAAGTAAAATGCAGCATCGCTTCGCTATGAGTCGCCACACAGCTGCTGCTTCGCAGCTTTTTGAACGCCAAATGAGATGACTAGCCGACCTCAACTCGCCTCAAAAGCCTCCTGAGACGATTTCAAGCCCTACCCTATGCCTACCCCTTCCTACTTCTATATCTCTCCTCACAGCCGCTTACAGGGCACGCAGTGGCATTGACACACGCACAGGCAGCCCTAGCTGGTGGATAGCGCCCCGGCCCTGGCCGTTGGCGACTCAGCCCTCTTGGCCACTTTCACGCCGCCAGAACTCTTTCATCACTGAGTCTCCATCTTTGACAAGCGTATGAACCTCATAGGGACTGAAGGTGGCAAGCTCTACAACCAGCAGACTGTCAAACTGGAGTTCCCTGTCCAAAGCTCTAAGACGCTGCAACTCGAATGGCCACTCGTCACCGTTATATATACCAAGAAGTAATCGACGAAGGTGGTGAGACTGCCCGCTATGCCCTTGAGCAACATTGATCAACTTTAAAAGTGCTGGGATGCCATGATCGACCAACTTGTCTTCATAGCTAGTCCCACCGCTAATCACCTCACCCATCACTTCATCAGGATTATCAAGCGGCGGATGACCACGCCCTTTCTTTAGCAGATGATCGCCAAGATAGCAATGCGCACCTTCAAGCCATTTTTCGCCAAGCTCAGGAGCGTCATCGGCATCTTTCCACTCTTTCCCTTTATGCGGCTTACGATACTTCATATGTCACCTATTAATCTCCAGATACTAGCTGTTCTTTGACTTTCAAAAATCCCTGCCTTCCTTCCAAAGACTCTATTCGACTCATCCTCAAATTTTCGCCTTTGAAGTTCACCACTTCAAAACACGCGTAATGTTTCTCAAACTCCCCCTTGCGATATTTTCGCAAAAGGCCTTCAAACCACCGCACAGGTGAACCACTAATCGCTCCCGCCCGTAACGCACCACTCAATTCATCAATCAGCAAAACGGCATCTTCCCCGGATACCTCTTCCAGTAAGCGAGCCACCAGGGCCCTCTCACCGCTCCTAAGCGATTCTGGAGTCTCAGGGTAGAGCTTTGCTCCAGGTAGCTGCTGCCCTGCTTCACCACCACACTTATCCACAGGCCTGCTGCCAACTTCCTTTTTTACTTCCTCTGTTAGTTCTAGGGGTGACACAGCTATGTCACCCCCGGGGGTGACACCCGTGTCACCCTCCCCCTGACATTCTGTCACCCCTAGGGGTGACAAATTGTCAGGGGCTTTATCCACAGAGAGGCGATAAGTGTTCGACGTTTGTCTACCGCGCCTTTCGTAACCTGGCCTTATTTCCATAACACCCTGATTAACCATCGTTTTTATGGCTCTCCTTACGGTCCTTGTCGAAGAACCGCTCTTACGTGCAATCGTTGACACGCTGGGCCAACAAACGCCGTCGTCATCGGCATGCCATGCAAGGACCACAAGGATCATCTTGGTGGCCGGTGCCAAAGTGACCTCCATGGCCCACTCAAGAGCGCGGTAACTCATGGCTTCACTCGGCTGAGGCGATGTACTCAGCAATTTGCGGAGTGCGGAAATACACCCTGCGACCAATTCTGACTCGGGCTTTCTTGATCTCGTAGGCATAGTCATGCGACTGATTTATCGCGATTCGGAGACCATCCGGACTCCGGTGCAACAGCTCAGCCAACTGCCCCAAGCTGATAAGGGGGCCATATTTGTCGAGTAGAGAACGTTCGATAGCAACCTTGGTATCTTCCATCGTTCAGCATCCATTGATTACGTTGGTTTGCGTAATCTAGCCCCAAAATGCTTGAAAGAAAGGAACAGTATATGTAAATTTGGTTGACATCGGTAAAAAAACGTCGTCTGTAGGGCAGGCTGTATGGACCTAGAAGAAATCAAGCCAGTCGAAGGCTGTTCAGAGGAGCTCAAGGTAGCTCTCCAGGGATTTCGTGACAATGTCACGGAGTCATACACCACTGGATCCAGACGCTGGTCTATTTGGTCACTTCTCGGTGATCACTTTGACCAGCCATTGGAGCTATTGCTGAACACCAATGGAGCAGAAAATTTCTTCCAGGGGGAACGATTCTCGGCGTTCTGCAAAAGAACCAGCTTCGACGAGGCAGATTTATATCTATCTTCAATATTCAAGAAATATAATGCTCGCCTGCGGGCCGCTGACATCGACATCCTTAGAAGCGTAATCTCATTCTGCGATGACCGGCGGCCTATGAAGATATCTTCTTATTACTTCTCTAAGACAAGGTCACCATATTATAGAAAGGGTGGCAGACCACCCTTTTGTGAGCTTTGCTGGAAAAGAAGCCAAGCTCACCAGGAACTCCACGATGGTGAGAAATTAAGTCTTAAAACCGAGAGGTTCTGCGCAGATCATGATCCACGAAACCCTGACTCAATGTACAGGACCGATCACAACAACAGGAAAGCCTTCTATGACAACCTACGCACCATCACCAGGACAGGCTACTACTACAACATAACAGACTTTGAGCAGCGCCAACATTCACGGTGGGTCGCCTACAGGATGACCAAGCTTCACATACGAGACAAGGACATTGCTGTAATGGACTTGCTTATGGATGGCTTCTCGCAATCAGAGATAGCCCGGAAGCTAGGTGCTTCCAGGCAGAACATCTCAAAGATAAAGATGAAAACCGAAGGGTTCATTGAATACTGGAGGGAGATTAGAACTTCCAGCTACCCCATTGATCCAGAGGACCTGGCTGTGTGGGAAAACTTCGATCAAGCCGACCCAGACTAGCCATTATTACTATAGAAATTTCCATCAACAGCAGGCTCTACCCTAGCCCACCAGTATCATAGCCACACTCCTTGATCGCCGGGACCATTAATTCAGCTTGCTCAGAAAATCCAGCCGCTTTCAGCTTCCCGGCAATTTCATGCCACTTGAGATAGAGACTCTTCGTCACTTCCAAAAGCTCATCGTCATCAGATAGCTTTTCATTTATCTCATCGATGATCATTTCCAGAATCTCTTCCGGATCAAAGTCAAGACCAAACTTCTCATCCGCTTCTCTAAGCAGAGCCTGCTTGTCAGAATACGGGGCCAATTTATAGGCGTTGTAGATCTTTCCATAATCCAGTTTCTTGATTTTCAAAAACGGCATCACCGTCTCTCCTCTCGCTCAAAACGTGCTGAAAGTTAGATATTTGTCTGATTTTCGCAGGTAGTCGCGCCTTACCCTTCCGCAAGCCTGTCCAGCTTCGATACCAGGTCCTCGGCCCGAAGGTGGGTATAGCGCCTCAGCATCTGCATCGACTTGTGCCCACTTATCGCCGCCACTTCCTGGTCGGACAGACCGGCCTCCACCAGCCGGCTGACGGCCTCATGGCGTAGATCATGAAAGCGAAAGTCATCGAGCCCGGCCTTCTTCTTCGCCTGGTTCCAGAGCTTGGTGTAGGCGTAGGGGCCCCGCTTGCCATCCTTTCCAGGCTCGCCAAAGAACACCAGGTCACAGTCAAGCGGGCGCACTGGGTTGTTCAGCGCTTGCTTGAACACCTCGGTGGCGGCCTGGGTCAGTGGCACCAGGCGAGCTTCGTTGTTCTTGGTGTCGGTGAGTCGCACCACGCGGCGTTTCACGTCGACCTGGGCGCGAGTGAGGGTCAGGATCTCTGAGGAGCGCATGCCCGTCTCCAGGGCGATTCTGGCGATCCAGGCCAACATGGGATTGCTGTGCTGCCGTAGCACGGCGAACAGGCGCTTCTCCTCGTCGGCGCTCAGGCGCCGGTCGCGCCCTTCTCCAGGGCTGGGTTTGCGGATATTTTGGACGGGGTTGTAGGTCAGGCCCAGACCCCATTCCTGGATGGCCACGGTGTAGAGATGGCCGAGCAAGGCGAGCTCCAGGCGCACGGTATTGGCGCTGATAGGCTGGCCACGATGGCCGATGCTGTTCAGGCGGGTGTCGCGATAGTTGGCGATCAGTTCCGGCGTCAGGGCTGCGAGGGAATACTTACCCAAGTGCTCGATCAGCGTGTTGGCCTTGTGGCGTTCGCTTTTCTGGGTGCTGGGCTTCTTTGTGGGGGTAACGTCGGCCAGGTAGCGCTTGAGCGCGGCTTCGAGCGTCATGCGCTCCGAGGCACTGCGCTGGATATAGACACCACGCACCATCTCGTCTTCGGTGCGGCGTGCCCAGTCCTGGGCGTCTCGCTTGGTGCGGAAGGTCTTGGCGGTGGTGGGCCAGCCGGTCTTGCGGATGACGGCTTTCCAGCTACCGGCAGGGGTCTTGACGATGGTGGCCATGAAAGTCTCCAGGGGGCTGAAGGATCGGCACTGTACCGAAACTGTACCCTTGGACTATGGGACTCACCAGAGATAATTCGTAAGCTGCTGATTTCATTGGTGGGCCCAGCTGGACTCGAACCAGCGACCAAGGGATTATGAGTCCCCTGCTCTAACCAACTGAGCTATAGGCCCTGAAACGCGGGAGCCGTATGATAACCAAAGCGGCCGGCACAGGCCAGCCGCTGTTGAAGGTTTGCACGTCTAGGGAGGACACGATGTCATCGAAAACGATCATCCGCCGTATCATGGGTGTCGGTCTGGCTGCCGGTTTGACGGCGTTCCACGGCGTGGCGCTGGCGGCCTGGCAGCTCGATCCCGAACAGTCCCAGGTCACGGCAACGGTGACCGAAATCACCAGCGGCGGCGAGTCGATTCCCCATGAGCACTCGCTGCGCCGCATGGAAGGCCAGATCAGCGCGGATGGCACGCTGCAACTGCCGATCCGGCTCAACCAGACCGACGTGCTCGATACCCTTGGCGAGCTGCCGTCGTGGATGTCCTCGCTCACCAGCACGACGCTGGTCACGGTCGTCACTCGCCTGCCGCCGGAACGCATCAACTCGCTGGGGGTCGGTCAGTCGACGGTCGAGATACTCACGCTGAGCACGGAATCCAACGGCGAGCAGCGCCAGGAGAAGCTGCCGGTGCGCTTCACCCGGGAGGCGGCCGATGTGGTGCGCGCGCGCAATGCCGAGCCGGTCTCGCTCGATGGCAAGGAACTGATGAAGAACCAGACCGTGCGTTCGATCCTGTCGCTGATCGGGTATCAGCAGATCGGCGACGAGGTGCCGGTCGAACTGAATGCCGTGCTGGTCGACCGTTGAGCGATGCCTGACACCGTCACCCCGTTCGAGACGCTACCCGCCGGCTGCCACTCGCCACGGAGCGAGTGGCCCTGGCGGCTCGCGCTGCCGGATGCCCGGTTCAGCGCGCTGTGCTTCGAACCCCAAACGCTTTGCGACGCGAACCTCGACGCCTGGGAGCTGGCCTTGCCTGATCGCCTGACGACGGCGGCAGCCAAGCGTCGGGCGGAGTTCCTGGGTGGCCGCCTCACCGCTCGGCGCGCGCTTGCCGCGCTGACCGGGTCGTCCTCGACACCAGCGCAGGACGCCGAACAGCTCCCCGCCTGGCCAGCCGGCACCGTCGGCTCGATCACGCATAGCCGAGGCCTGGCTGCGGCGGTGGTCGCCAATCGGGCAGCCTATCAGGGGGTCGGACTGGACGCCGAGGTCGTGATGAGTGGCGAACGCGCCCGGCGGCTGGCAGGACAGATTCTGGTGGCCTCGGAGCTGGCCTGGCTGGACCGGCTGCCCGCCGAGCGGCAGGGAGAGTTCCTTACCCTGGTGTTCTCGCTCAAGGAGAGCCTGTTCAAGGCGCTCTATCCGCTGGTGGGGCAGCGCTTCTACTTCCCCCATGCCCGCCTGATCGAATGGAACGCCGAGGCGGGCGCGGCGTCGATCGAACTGCTCAAGACGTTATCGCCTCAGTGGCCAGCCGGTGCGCGTCTATCCGGGCAGATCGCGAAAATCGATGACTATCTGATGACGTTGATCGCCGTCCCCTCACGATCCTGAGCTCTTCCCTCTTCCCTCTTCCCTCTTCCCTCTTCCCTCTTCCCTCTTCCCTCTTCCCTCTTCCCTCTTCGCCAAATCCTCGGCTCCCATCCGCCGCGTCTTATAGCGCCTGAAGCGGGCTATTGTAAATAATTGTCATTTCGGTTCAGGAATTCGATTCCCCTCCGTCATCTTCTGGGCAACGTCCATGGATAAGAACGAGTTTCATTCAAGGGGAGTCCGTCATTCATGCATCATGTTCTGCGTTACCCGGTAAGTGCACTGGCCTGCGCTTGCCTGTCGTTTCCAGTCTGGGCCCAGCAGACGGGTGACGATACGACATCCACCACGGCATCCGCCGGCACGGCGGCCAGCGGCACCTCTCTCGATACCGTCACGGTGACCGGCCAGTCTGCCGCCACCAAGACCGAGACACCCATCGTCGAAACCCCGCAGACCGTCTCCAATGTCGATCGCGAGGAAATGGACGAACGTGGCGTGCGTACGCTGCGTGAAGCCGCGCAGTACACGCCCGGGGTCTACACCAATCAGGTCGGGGCCTCCAATCGTTACGACTATCTGGTCATGCGCGGCTTCTCCGACGGCAGCCTGAGCAATACTTATCTCGACGGGCTCAAGGTGATGGGCGACGCCAACGGCTACAGCTCGATGGTGATCGACCCGTGGTTTCTGGATAACGTCGAAATCGTTAAAGGGCCGGCGTCGGTGCTCTATGGCCGCTCGTCGCCCGGCGGGCTGGTTGCGTTGACCAGCAAGAAGCCGCTGTTCGAGAATCGCAACGAGCTGCGTTTCAGCACCGGCACCAATAGCCAGCGCAGCGCCGCGTTCGATTTCTCCGGCCCGCTGGACGTCGAGCGGCGCGTCGCCTATCGCCTGGTCGGCATCGGCAGCAAGGCGGACACCCAGTTCGATCACGTCGAAGAAGAGCGCTACGCCATCGCGCCCTCGATCACCTGGGACGCCACCGACGACACCTCTATCACGCTGATGGCCTATCTGCAGAAGGATCCGGAAGGCGGCTATCACTCCGGCGTGCCCTACGAGGGCGCCGTCAGCCGCCACAACGGCCGACATATCAGCAACAATTTCTTCGACGGCGAAGACGACTACGACAAGTTCGAGCGCTCCCAGCGCATGTTCGGCTACAACCTCGAGCATCGCTTCAGCGACAACGTCACCGGTCGTCAGAAGCTGCGCTATCTGAACTCGGACGTCGAGCTGAACCAGGTCTACGGCTTCGGCTGGGTATCGCCGGACTCCAACGAACTGAACCGCTACTATTCCGGCGGCCGCGAATCGCTGCAGGCGTGGACCGTCGACAACCAGGTGGAAGCGAAGCTCAAGAGCGGTTTCATCGACCATACCCTGCTGGTCGGCGTGGATTATCAGAAGCGCAAGAACGACATCACCTGGACCTATGGTTCCTTCCCCAGTCTCGATGCCTTCAACCCCAGCTACGGCGCCGATCCGATCGGAGAGATTGGGGTCACCAACGACGAGCGTCATGAGCTCAGCCAGACCGGGATCTACCTGCAGGATCAGATGGCGATCGATCAGTGGCGCCTCACCCTGGGCGGCCGCTACGACTGGGTCGATATCAAGAATACCGATCACTACAACGATACCGAGAGCACACTCGACGACACCCAGTTCAGCGGTCGTGTCGGCGCGCTCTACCTGTTCGACAATGGCCTCGCGCCCTACCTGAGCTACAACACCGCCTTCACGCCGACCAGTTTCGTCGACGCGGAAGGCGATCTGCTGGAACCCATGGAGGGTGAACAGTGGGAAACCGGGCTCAAGTATCAGCCGCCGGGCAGCCGGGATCTCTATACCCTGTCGCTGTTCCGGATCAATCAGGAGAACGTGGCCACCAAGGAGCAGCCCAACGACCCTTATCGCTCCGTGGGCGAGATCCGCTCCCAGGGCGTCGAGCTGCAGGCCCGCACCTGGCTGACCGACAACTTCCGCCTGCAGGCCGGCTACAGCTATACCGACATCCGCTATACCAAGAGCGACGACCCGGAAGAGGACGGCAACTACGCCATCTATGCGCCGCGCCACCAGGCCAGCCTGTGGGGCCACTATTCCTTCAAGAACGGCGCCTTCGACAACGGCGCGCTCGACGGACTGGATGTCGGCGTCGGCGTGCGTTACTACGCGGATGTCTATGCCGATCGCGCCAACACCGAAACGGTTCCCGACTACACCCTGGTGGATGCCGCAGTGGGCTACGATCTGAGCCAGGTCGGGCTGCAGGGTGTCAGCGCCCGAGTCAACGTCGGCAACCTGCTCGACAAGGAGTACGTGGCGTCGTGCAACTCGCTCGAGTACTGCTACTTCGGCGCGGAGCGTAACGTGACCGCCACGGTCTCGTACCAGTTCTGACGGGTCATTTCGCAGCCGCCAACCCGGCCGCGTGATCCAAGTGGGGCACAGGGACGTGCCCGTCTCATCGCGAATCACCCGAAGCGCATTTCACCCGACGCAGTCATACAGCGCACGCCATCTGTGCGCAGGGGTGCCTATGTCCGAAATTCGGCTCGAGAAGCCTCGGAAAGGCGCTACACGACAGGCAATCAGGAGGATCTGTCATGCGACATGACACGGAATTCGTCACGCCCATTCCTTTGCATCGGCCCCGGTCGCCAGGCCGGCCAGATTCGGTCGATCTGTTCAACGACTGGTCGCTGGATGCCTATCGCAGCGGCATGCAGCGCTGCGTGGATCTGGTGCGCCGCACGCTGACCCAAGCGCAAGGCCCCTGCAGCGGCATCGAGCCCCACGAACTGCAGCCCGCGTTCGAGGCGATCGATCTCGACCAGCCGCTCGGCGATCTCGATGCCAGCCTCGAGGAGGTCCAGCGGCTCTATCTCGATCACGCCGTGCATTTCCATCACCCGCGCTACGTCGCGCATCTCAACTGCCCCATCACGCTGCCGTCGATCCTGGCCGAGGCGATCGCCACGCCGCTCAACACCGCAGTGGAAACCTGGGACCAGAGCGCCGGCGCGACCCTGATCGAGCAGAAGCTGATCGACTGGACCGCGGCACGCATCGGGCTTGGCGACGACGCCGACGGGGTGTTCACCAGCGGCGGCACCCAGTCCAACCTGATGGCACTGGCCATCGCCCGCGATAGCGCCTGCGAAGCGATGCCTGGCCACGGTGGCAATCGCCATCATGGCCTCCCCCCGAACTACCGGGACCTGCGCATTCTCACCTCGGAAGTCAGCCACTTCAGCGTGCAGAAGGCCGCCGCGCTGCTGGGGCTGGGCTACGACGCCGTGATCGCGGTGCCGTGCGACGCAGACAAGCGCATGGATCCCGATGCGCTCGAGGCCGCGCTGAAGGCGTGCGACGAGGCAGGACGAATCCCGTTCGCGATCGTTGCCACCGCAGGCACCACCGACTTCGGCAGCATCGACCCGATTCCCGCCATTGCCGAGCGCTGCCGCCAGCGCGGCATCTGGCTGCATGTCGATGCGGCCTACGGCGGCGGGCTGCTGCTCTCCTCGCGCCATCGCCACTGGCTCGCCGGCATCGAGCAGGCGGACTCGGTCGGCATCGACTACCACAAGACCTTCTTCCAGCCGGTGAGCTGCAGCGCCTGCCTGGTGCGCGATCGCCGCCAGTTGCGCCACGTCACCTACCACGCCGACTATCTCAACCCCCGCGACCAGGCCGAAGGCGGCACGCCGGATCTGGTCAACAAGAGCCTACAGACGACCCGGCGCTTCGACGCGCTGAAGCTGTGGATGAGCCTGCGCACGCTGGGCGCCGATCACCTGGGCGACTGTCTCGACGACGTGATCGAACTGACCCGTCAGACCTGCCGCGTGCTTCGAGCGCGTGATGATTTCGACGTGCTGATGGCTCCGGCGCTGAGCACGCTGGTGTTTCGCTATCGCCCCACGGCGCTGGAAGAGGATGCCCGGATCGAGGCGATCAACCGCCGGATTCGCCAGACGCTGTCGCGACGTGGCGAGGCGGTCATCGCCGCCACCCGGGTCGACGGGCGCTTCTATCTCAAGTTCACCCTGCTCAATCCCATGACCCGCCCCGAGGATCTGACCGCCCTGATCTCGGAGATCGCCGATATCGGCGCGTCCTTGATGTCGCCCCAGGTATCGCCCGCTGCCCGCCCGTCAATCGTTCGGAGAAAGACCTCATGCTGAGCCGCATACATGACTTCATCGCCATCGGTCTGGGGCCGTTCAATCTCGGCCTCGCCTGCCTGACCGACCCCATCGACGATCTCGATGGCCTGTTTCTCGAGCGTCGTTCGAGCTTCGACTGGCACCCCGGACTGCTGCTCGAGGACGCCACCTTGCAGACACCCTTCATGGCCGATCTGGTCACGCTGGCCGACCCGACCAGTCGCTTCAGTTTTCTCAATTATCTGAAAGCCCAGGGGCGGCTCTACAACTTCTACATCCGCGAGAACTTCTTCCTGCTGCGCAACGAATACAACCAGTACTGCCAGTGGGTCACCACGCAGCTCGAGTCGTTGCGCTTCGATCACGACGTCCAGCGCATCACCTATGACGACGACGAACGTTGCTATCACATTCACTGCCGAGACACCCGCGCGGGCGATCTCGATGACGATGCCGGCCATGACTTCGACGACCGTGGCAATCGCATCTATCGCGCCCGGCGGCTGGTACTGGGTACCGGCAGCGAGCCGATGATTCCGGCGTGCTGCCAGCCGGTGGCCGAGCGCGTGGTGCACTCCTCGCGCTATCTCGAGCACAAGGCGGCGCTACAAGCGAAGTCAGCGATCACTATCGTCGGCAGCGGCCAGAGCGCAGCGGAAATCTATCTCGACCTGCTCGACGAGATCGACGCCCACGGCTACACCCTGAGCTGGGTCACCCGCTCGCCGCGCTTCTTCCCGCTGGAGTACGGCAAGCTGACGCTCGAGATGACCTCGCCGGACTACATCGACTACTTCCACGCCCTGCCCGAGTCGACCCGTGACGAACTGATGCGCCAGCAGAAAGGGCTCTACAAGGGCATCGATCTCGACCTGATCAACACCATCTACGACCGCCTCTATACCAAGAGCCTGCAGGGCAAGGTGGATACCCACCTGCTCACCTGCGCCGAGCTGGAAAGCTGCCATTTCGATGCCGCCCATCGCCGCTTCGACCTGACCTTCACCCAGACAGAGCAGAACCGGCGTTTCCAGCACCGGACGGCGGGGCTGATTCTCGCCACCGGCTACGCGGCGCACAGGCAGGACTTTCTGGCTCCGATCGAGCACCGCATCCGACGGGACGACGCGGGCCGCTACGCGGTCAGCCGTTACTACGGCATCGGCACCGACGACGACATTTTCGTCCAGAACGCCGAGCTGCATACCCACGGGCTGGTCGCGCCGGATCTCGGCATGGCGTGCTACCGCAACGCCTGCATCATCCGCGAACTCGCCGGTCGCGAGGTCTATCCGATCGAGCGCGGGTTCACCTTCCAGGACTTCGGCGCGCCCGATGACCGCGTGTTTCAGCCACAGCGGGCCACGGCGTGAATGCCACCGCGCATCCCGATTCGCCATTCCCGATTTCCGACTTTCATCAAGAGAGAGACTCATGAACTTACCGCAGCGCCGGCTGCCCGCCGCCGAGACAGTTTCGTCACTGGCCAGCAGCCTCTATTCGCCCGACCTGAGATTTCATCGCGACTGGCCGGGCATCGGCACCCTCTCCCTGCGCCCGCTCGATCTCGATCGCGACATCGACACCGTGTTCAATTGGGTGAGCCGCGATAGCGCCCGCTTCTGGGGCATGAGCAACGACACGTGCGACCAGGTCACCGCTTTCTACCGCGACATGGCGCAGAGCGACAGCGCCCAGGCATTCATCGGCCTCCACGATGGCCAGCCGGCGTTTCTGGTCGAATGCTACGACCCGCGCCACGACCCGATCGGCGAATACTATCCGGTCCAGCCCGGCGACCATGGCATGCACTTTCTGGTCGCGCCGAAAGATCCAGCGACATCGCCGATTCACGGCTTCAGCCAGGCCGTGATCGATACCGTCATGGCATTCCTGTTCAGCGACCCGGGGACGCGCCGCATCGTCGTCGAGCCGGACGTCACCAACGACAGGATCCACCCGCTCAACCGCCGGGCGGGATTCGTCTACGCGGGTGAGATCCGGCTGGCGGAGAAGACTGCCCGGCTGGGGTTCTGCACCCGCGAGCGATTCGAGTCGCTGCACGCCTCGCAGCGCCCCGACACCGCAATGGACGAAGCGATCGCCCATCTCCGCCCCGACCGCTGGCAGCGCGCCAATCGCGACCTGCTGGGCAAGGCGATCAGCGAGTTCGCCCATGAACGCCTGCTGACGCCGTTAGCGGAATCCCTGCCCGAGGCCGATGGCTGGGCCGATTATCGGCTCACCACCGATAGCGACAGCATCGTCTATCGTTTCCGCGCCCGCCGGATGGCGCTGGATCACTGGTGGATCGACAAGGGAACGCTTGCCAAGACCCGCGAAGGCGATCCGCAAGCGCTGGACGTGGCGCAATTTCTACTGGAATGCCGTGCGCGGCTGAACATCGATCCCGACAATCTGCCCACCTACCTGGAAGAGATCGCCAGCACCCTGGCCGGCATGGCCTACAAGCTTGGCCGAGACGTGCCGCCGGCCGGCGAACTCGCACTGGCCGATTTCCAGACCGTGGAGGCGACGATGAGCGAAGGCCATCCCTGCTTCGTCGCCAACAGCGGGCGGATCGGCTTCGATATCGAGGACTATCACCGCTATGCGCCGGAAGCCGGCGCCGCGATTCGCCCCGTCTGGCTGGCGGCAGCGCGTCACTGCACGACCTACAGCGCCATCGACGGGCTCGACTTCGAATCGCTCATCGAAGACGAACTGGACGCCTCGGTACGGGAGCGTTTCGTGGCTCGGCTGCGTGCGCTCGGCCTCGATCCCGACGACTATCTGTTGATGCCGGTCCACCCATGGCAATGGCGCCACAAACTGGCGATCACCTTTGCCGGCGAAGTCGCCGAGCAGCGCCTGGTGCTGCTCGGCGAGGCGGACGACGATTACCGCGCCCAGCAGTCGATCCGCACCTGGTTCAACGTCTCGCGACCCAAGCGGCGCTACGTCAAGTTCGCGCTGTCGATTCTCAACATGGGCTTCATGCGCGGGCTGTCGCCCCACTACATGAAGGGTACGCCGGCCATCAATGCGTGGGTCGAGAACCTGGTCGCAAGCGACCCGGAACTGCAGGCACGGGGGTTCAGCGTACTGCGTGAAGTCGCCACGCTGGGCTATCACCATGCCGATTTCGAGGCTGCCACCGACAAACAGCACCCGTATCAGAAAATGCTGGCCTGCCTGTGGCGTGAGAGCCCGTGCACCCGCATCTCGCCCAATCGGCGGCTGATGACCATGGCGGCGCTGCTGCACCGGGACGCCAGTGGCGACGCGCTGCTGCCGGCACTGATCGATGCCTCCGGCATCGGCGCTCGCAGCTGGATCGAGCGCTACCTGGCCGCCTACATGACGCCGCTGCTGCACTGCTTCTACGCCCACGATCTGGTGTTCATGCCCCACGGCGAAAACCTGATCCTGCAACTCGAGAATCAGGTACCGGTCGGCGCGATCCTCAAGGATATCGGCGAGGAGACCGGCATCTTCGACAGCGGCCAGTCGCTGCCGGAAGCCGCCCGGCGCATCGCGGTGGAGGTGCCGGAAGAGCTGAAGATCCTGTCGATCTTCACCGATCTGTTCGACTGCTTCTTCCGCTTTCTGGCCGAGATTCTGGTGGCTTCGAACCAGCTCGAGGAGAACGAGTTCTGGCAACTGGTGGCGGCGTGCGTGATCGACTACCAGCAACGACACCCGGAGTTCGCCGCCAAGTTCGAACGCTTCGACCTGTTCGCGCCGGAATTCACGCTCTCCTGCCTCAACCGGCTGCAGCTGCGTAACAACCGCCAGATGATCGATCTCGCCGATCCGTCGAAGAACCTGCAGTTCGCCGGCACGCTTGCCAATCCCATCGCCGCCTATCGCCCGATGTCTGAACGGCGAAACGGCGCCGGGGACGAGCGCGACGCACCGACCGTGTCGACATGAGGTAACCGACGCCCAACCCGATCCATCGCCGGGCACATGTCGAGGCGCCCGGCCCCAACCAATTGCTAATGATTCTCATTTTTGCCATGATCGCGACACTTCTGTCGTTCTGCCCCCAGGGCCGCCATCATGCGCGAAGCACTGTTCGAATCTCTCTATCGTCAGCACCATCATGAACTCCTGGGCTTTCTCAGCCGCCAGCTCGATTCCCGGGATCAGGCCGCGGATCTGTGTCACGAGGTCTACCTGCGCCTGTTCAACACCGCGTCGGAAAACGTGCTCGATAGCCCGCGCGCCTATCTCTTTCGCATCGCCCGCAATCTGCTGATCGATCAACGCCGACGACAGGCGCCCGAACTGATCGCCATCGACACGCTGGCGCCGGTGCTGGTCTGCCCACGCGCCTGCCCGGAAGCCGACGCCTGCCGGCAGCAGTGTGTCCGCCAGCTCACGCAGACGTTGGCCGGATTACCGGAACGGCTACGCCAGGCGCTGATCTGGCACCGCATGGAGGGCATGACCCAGCGCGAAATCGGTGATCGACTCGGCGTTTCCGAACGCATGGCGGGGCGCTACATCGCCCAGGCCCTGACGCGGTGCCAGACTGAGCTCGACAGCCTGGATATGGCCGTGACATGACGTCCGCTAGTTGCTTGGCTTGGGATACCACGCCATGCCGATGGCATGAGGCGCGGTTGGCTCGAAACCGAACTGGGCATAGAGCCGATGGGCCTCGCCGTCCGCCAGCAGGCTGACAAAAGCGTTTTCCGGCGCCTCGCGCAGGATATAGGCGCGAATTTCGCCCATGATCCGCTTGCCCAGGCCACGCCCCTGATGCGCCGGCTTCACGGCGATATCCACCACCTGATAGAAGCAGCCGCCGTCGCCGACGACGCGGCCCATGCCCACCGTCTCGTTTCCATTTTCGCCCTCGTGAACGACCTGCACGACAAACAGGCTATTGGGCAAACCGCGCTCGGCACCGGTGGCACTGCGCGGGTTCATGCCGGCTTCATCACGGAGCCTCATATAGGTATCAAGCTCGGGCGGCTCGAAGATCAGGCGGTAAGCATTGTCATGATCGACGTCATCATTCATAACGCGGGATCCGTTCTGGAGTGGTTTTTCGGTTGAATGCCTGAGGCGCCATCGACCTGCAGCTGCCGTCTTTTCATCAGCCAGCGAGGCGTTCTCGATGTCGCTTTCAGCAACGGCACCAACAGCCACAGCAGCGGCGCCAGCAGCCAGCGATAGACGAATCGCGCAACGATCAGCAATGGTAGCAGCACCAGCGTCCAGATCAGGAACTGCCCCAGCCAGAGCGGCCAGCCCATCCATTTCGCCACATTGGCACCGAGCGCACTGACCAGGCTAGGGTGGCGCACCACCACGTAGGCCGTGCCAGTGATCGCCGCGACCTTGGCCGCCCGCGACAGGTTGACGAAGCGGCCGCCCCCGACCAGCACGCCACGCCCCGCCGCCCGCGCGCCCTGACCTTCGACAGCGGCTCCGGTACGTACCGCGCGGCCGGCACGCAGCACCTTGATCGCGCTGGTCATCACCAGCAGGTCAACGCCGGCCCAACCCATGTCGGCAACGCCGATCGGCTCGCCACGTCGCCACTGGCTTTCCAGATCGCGCAGGCCGCTGGTGAAGAAATCGCCGATATCGCTCACCACACGTTCACTCTGCAGCCACTGCACTTCTCCATCCGCACCGACGACGAACTGCCCGAGAAAGCCGTGGCCCTCGGCCTCGAGAATGGCGATGGCAATCTGACCACGATGCGCTGGCGTCAACGTGGCCGGCGTTGCTTCGTTGTCGGCCGTCGTCGGATCCGCTTCGGGCGCCTTTTCGGCATCGTCTTGCCACCAGCGCGTCAGTTGTTCGCTTGCCGCCCGGTAGCGGGTGCCCAGCCAGTGCTGGGCGCGCAGCGTGGCGATATCGTGATCGCGGTAGTAACTCACCGGCAGCACCGCATCGGCGCCGAAACGCACCAGCACGCGCTGGAACGCGGGATCGAGGCCGTAATCGCGCAGCGCTTCACGAGCCAGATCGCCGTGATTGCGGATCGCCAGCCAGGCAGCGGCCCAGAGCGCCGGTTCGTCGGCGTAGCTCAGAAAGAGCGCGTTGATCTCCGGCGACTCCTCGGCCAGCGTCGGCGCCAGCGACGGCAGCGCCCGCTGCGCTTCCAGGCGCACCATGCGAGGCTCGAACGGTTCGTGCGAGGCAACGGCGGTCAACACGCCCCCGGCGACGAGCGCGAACAGCACAATCGATAACCACACTTTCATGGGGTCGGGCTCCTTATCATGGGTTCGCGCTCCAGAGACAGGGATATTCGTCCGGCCAGGGACGCTGCCAATCGATAAACGACGACAAGTGTCTTTGATAAGCGTTCGTATTTGAATTAGGATTGCATTCCACCCTGTGACCCACCACTCGCTGCGAGGTTGCCCCGTCCATGTTCGAAGTCCAATCGGCGAGCTTCGAGATCGCGGGCAAGACGTTGCTCTCCCCTATCGATTTCACCTTCGGTGAAGGCCGGATCTACGGTCTGATCGGGCACAACGGTTCCGGCAAGTCGACGCTGCTCAAGCTGCTCGCGCAGCAGCAGCCGGTCAGTCACGGTAACATCCGGCTCGATGGCCGCCCGCTGTCGCAGTGGAAACCGCGAGAGTTCGCCCGCCAGGTCGCCTATCTGCCGCAGCATCTTCCCAGCGCCGAAAACCTCACCTGCCGCGAGCTGATCGGTTTCGGCCGCTACCCGTGGCATGGCCTGCTGGGAAGGCTCAATCGCCATGATCATCAGCAGATCGAGCGCGCCATCGCCCTGACCCATACCGAAGCCTTCGCCGACCGTCTGGTCGACACGCTCTCCGGCGGCGAGCGCCAGCGCGTGTGGCTGGCCATGCTGCTGGCCCAGGGTAGTCGCTATCTGCTGCTCGACGAGCCGCTGGCGGCGCTGGATATCGCCCATCAGGTCGAAGTGCTGGCGCTGGTGCGCAAGCTCTGTCGCGAACTGGGCCTCGGCGTGATCATCGTGCTCCACGACGTCAACATGGCCGCACGCTACTGCGATCATCTGGTCGCGCTGCATAGCGGCAAGCTTCTCGCCGAAGGCGAGCCCGCCAGCATGATGAACGATACCAATCTGGAAGCCATCTACGGCATCCCGATGCGGGTGATGAATCACCCCGCCGATGCCTGCCCCATCGCGGTGCTGCAGTAGGCCATTTTCCCGGCCTCCTGTCTCGTGATCGGCGAGCGTCGTCTGCCACCTCATGACGTATCGGCATCTCCTCTGCCGGAGCGCCATAGCGCTGGACCCGCACGGCTGAACCAAGGATGCTAATCTTCAGGCTTTGCCTTCCGATTCGCCCCTTGTCTGCGAGCTCGCCATGCTGCAACCCGTTTCCCGCCAGAGCGATCTGACGCTAGAACCCGAACAGACGCCGCCACGCCCGGCGCATGTCAGCACCTTCGCCCCGCTGGGAGTCCCGGCGTTCCGGATGATCTGGATCGCCAACCTGTTCGCCAATCTCGGCGTGTGGGCGCAGTCGGTGGCGGCGGCGTGGGTGGTGACGTCGAACGACGGCGGCGCAGTGGCGGTGGCGATGATCCAGGTCGCAGCAGCGCTGCCGCTGGTGCTGATGTCGATCGTCACCGGGGTGATCGCCGACAACTACGATCGCCGCAAGGTGATGCTGCTCGGGCTGGGCATCGAAGTGCTCGGCGGGCTGTTCATCACGCTGATCGCCTTCATGAACCTGCTCTCCCCGACGCTGCTGATCGTCTCGATTCTGTGCGTTTCCATCGGCGGGGCGATTACCACCCCGGCGTGGCAGGCGGCGGTCAACGAGCAGGTACCGCGCAATCTGGTCTCGAGCGCCGTGCTGCTCAACAGCGTCAACTACAACGCCGCCCGCGCCATCGGTCCGGCTATCGGCGGGCTGCTGCTGGCCGCGGTGGGGCCGGCGTGGATCTTCCTGCTCAACGTGCTCTGCTTCTGCGGGCTGATCGCCGCGCTGTGGCGCTGGAAGCGTGCGGTGCTGCCCAAGTCTCTGCCCCCGGAACGCATCTGGGAAGGCGTCAAGGCGGCGCTGCATTTCGTGCAGTACTCCAGCGTCACGCGGCTGGTGATGATGCGCTCGTTCATCTTCGGCATCTCTGCCAGCGCACTCTGGGCGCTGCTGCCGCTGCTGGCCCATCAGCACCCCAGCGGCAGCGCCTCGCTCTACGGCTACATGCTCGGCGGCCTGGGCATCGGCGCGATCGCCGGCAGCACGCTGGTCAATCGGGCCCGCCAGCGCGTCGGCAGCAGCCGCTTGATCAGCTTCTCCGCGATGTTGCTGGGCCTGACGATGCTGGCGCTCGGCGGGCTCGATACGCTGTGGGTGCTGTTTCCGGCGCTCATCGTCGGCGGCAGCTGCTGGATCGCGGCCGTGGCTTCCTACAACTCCTCGGTGCAGATACTGGTGCCGGACTGGGTCAAGGCCCGCGCCCTGGCGCTGTATCAGACCGCGCTCTACGCCGGCCTGACGCTGGGTTCGCTGCTGTGGGGGCAACTGGCCGACGGCCTGGGCGTACAGATGGCGCTGATGCTGGCCGGCGCGCTGCTGATCGTCTCGGCGTTGCTGCTGCTCCCTTCCAGGCTGCCGGACCTGGACGCCAACGATCTGGTCGAGGCGCCCGAAGCGCACACCCACAAGCCGGACTTCGAATTCAATCCGGCACGGGGCTCGGTCATGGTGACGGTCGAATACCGCATCGACAGCGAACGTCTGCGCGAATTCGCCCGCGCCGTGCGGCCACTGAGAAAGCTGCGGCTGCGCAACGGTGCCAAGCGCTGGTCGCTCTACCGTGACGTCGTCGACCGCGATCTGTGGCAGGAGGTGTTCCTCGTGCCCAACTGGCTGCAGCACCTGCGCATGCTGGACCGGCTGACGCTGGCGGACCGCGCCGTCATCGATCGGGTCACGGCACTGCACAGCGGCCCGGAGGCCCCGCGCCTGCGTCACGGCGTCAGCTATCGTTCCTCGCGGTATGACCAGCCGGCGTTGACGCCGAACCAGACCGAACCGCCTGACGATTCGCCGGCCGATGTCACCTCGTTCGATGACACCGCGCCCGATACGACCGTGCCCTGGCCGCAGCAGCGGACATGACTCGTAAAACGAACCTGACGCAGGAGACAACATGAAAAGCGCTCGCGATACCCTGCTCGAGGTGTTCGGCTTCCCGGCGTTCCGCGGTGGCCAGGAAGCGGTCGTCGAGCGCGTCATCGCCGGCCGCTCGACGGCAGCGATCTTCGCCACCGGTGCCGGCAAGTCGCTCTGCTACCAGTTGCCGGCGCTCCACCTGCCGCATCTCACGCTGGTGGTGTCGCCGCTGCTGGCGCTGATGCAGGACCAGCTGGCGTTTCTCCAGCGCCACGGCGTGGCGGCCGCGAGCCTCGATTCGACCCAGGACCGCGACACTGCCCGCGACATCATGGACCGTGCCCGCCGCGGCGAGCTGAAGATCCTGATGGTCTCGGTGGAGCGGCTCAAGAACGAGCGCTTTCGCCATTTCCTGCGCCAGGTCGCGATCTCGCTGCTGGTGATCGACGAAGCGCACTGTATCTCCGAGTGGGGACACAACTTCCGCCCGGACTACCTGAAGCTGCCGGACTACCAGCGCGAGTTCGGCATCCCTCAGGCGCTGCTGCTGACCGCCACCGCGACGCCCGCCGTGATCGACGACATGCGCGCCAAGTTCGCCATCGCCTTGGATGACGTCGTCACCACCGGTTTCTATCGCGACAACCTCGAGCTGCTGGTGCAGCCGGTAGAGAGCGAGCGCCGGCTGCCGGCGCTGGTCGACTGGCTGGCGCCGCAACGCTCGTCACGACAGTCGCCAGGACATCAGCCGGCATCACAGGCGCCCACCATCGTCTACGTCACCCTGCAGCAGACCGCCGAGTCGGTCGCCGCGGCGCTGGCGAATCAGGGCTTCACGGTGCGCGCCTATCACGCCGGCCTAGACAGCGAGACGCGGGACGAGATCCAGCAGGGCTTCATGCGCGGCGAGATTCCCTGCATCGTCGCCACCATCGCCTTCGGCATGGGGATCGACAAGGGCAACATCCGCAACGTGATCCACTACGACCTGCCCAAGTCGATAGAGAACTACAGCCAGGAGATCGGCCGTGCCGGTCGCGACGGCGAGCCGTCACGCTGCCTGATGCTGGCCGGTCGCGACGGCCTGCGCGTGCTGGAGAACTTCGTCTACGGCGACACGCCGGAACGCGAGGGCATACGTCACGTGCTGGCCGAGATCGCCGAGGCCGGCCGCCAGCCGCAGCGTCAGTGGCCGGTGCTGCTCAATACGCTCTCCCGCGACAGCAACATCCGTCTGTTGCCGCTGAAGACGTTGCTGGTGCGCCTCGAGATGCACGGCGTGATCGCGCCCCGCTTCGCCTATCTGGCCGAATACCGGCTGCGCTATCTGGAGGAGCCCGGCGACCTGATCGCACGCTTTCAGGGCGAACGCGCCGACTTCGTGCGCCTGCTGGTCGACACAATCGCCATCGCCAAGACCTGGGGTACGGTGGATTTCGAGCGTCTCTACCGCGCCGGCGTGGACGCGGGGATCGATGCCTCGCGCTCGCGCGTCATCACGGCGCTGGAGTACTTCCAGGACAAGGGCTGGGTGGTGCTGGAAGGCAAGCGCATGACCGATGTCTACGAGGTATGCCAGCCCGCGTTCGACATCGACGCCCTGACCGACCAACTGCTGGCGGAAAGCCAGTCCCGCGAGCAGATCGAGATCGAACGTCTGCAGGCGACGCTGGCGCTGTTCGAATCGGATACCTGCCTGACCCGACGACTCGCCGCTTACTTCGGCGATGACCATTTTTCCCAGACGGCAACCCAGGGCTGCGGCCACTGCTCGGTCTGCCACGGCCACGTCGCTCGCCTGCCGAGCGCGGCGGCGCTGCCTGAATTGACCGATGCCGACTTCGAACGATACGCCCGGCCGCTGATCGAGCGGCATCGCGAGCAGATCGGCACGGTGCCGGGCGCGCAACGCATCGCGCACTTTCTGTGCGGGCTCGCCATGCCGGTCTTCACGCCGCTCAAGGCACGGCAGCTGCCCGGCTTTGGCGTCTTCGAGCAGCGCCCCTATCCCGAGATCAAGGCGTGGGCCAATGCCTGCGCGAGACATTGATGCGAGACATTGACCGATGGTGAATGGCAACGAGGCCCATCGAGCACTGCTCCTGGGATTACGGAAGCGACGTATCAGCGTGCGTTATGACAAACTGGTTTGATGCCTCGGCCTCGACCATGCCCTGAGACTTACGATATGGCTCCAGATTTCTCCTCTCCAGACGAGCCGCTTTCGGTCGGGTTCGTGCTGCTGCAGCGCTTCACCATCCTGCCGTTCGCGGCCTTCGTCGATTGCCTGCGGCTGTCCGCCGACGACGGCGACCGCAGTCAGCAGATCCGTTGTCGCTGGCAGTTCATGAGCAGTGGCGGGCAGGACGTCGTTTCCAGCAGCGGCGCCACGATCACCGGCTGCGGACCGCTGACGGCCCCCGAGCGCTTCGATTACATCGTGGTCATCGGCGGCGTGCTCGGCGCGGCCGAAGAGGAGGATCAGCAGGCGCTGGATTATCTGCGCCTGGCCGCACAATGCGACGTTCCTCTCGTCGGTGTCTGTACCGGGGTCTTCTCCCTGATCAAGGCAGGGTTGATGGATGGTCGTCGATGCTGCATCAGCTGGTATCACCATGCCGATCTCGTGCAACGCTACCCGGATATCGAGCCGGTGGCCGACCAGCTCTTCCTGGATGACGGCAATCGATTGACCTGTGCCGGCGGCGTGGCCTCCGCCGACCTGGCCGCGTACCTGGTGGAGCGACACCTGGGGCGGCTATGGGCGAAGAAGAGCCTGCATATCATGCTGATCGACGAGCCGCGGCCCGGGCAACATCCCCAGCCGCAGCCCGTGGTCTTCAGCCGGGTTTCCGATCCGCTGGTGCGCCGGGCCATCTCGATCTTCGAGCAGCATCTGGGCGAGGTCGTCACGATCGAGCGGCTGGCGAAGCGCCTGCATACTTCGCGGCGCAACATCGAGCGCCATTTCCGGGAACAGTTCGGGGTCGGGCCGCAGAAATTCGCCCGCGACCTGCGTCTGCATTACGGATGCTGGATGCTTAACTACACCAAGCACAGCATCACGGATATCGGCGAGCGCTGCGGCTTTGCCGACACGGCCCACTTCTCGCGTCACTTTCGCGAGGTGTTCGGCATTCCTCCTTCGGAGGTCAGGCGGCTTTCCGAGGATCAGCGCGCCAGGCTCGTGGACCCGTTCTTTCTCCATGTCGGCCAGACCTCCCGAGCGCTCGAGATCGCCACGCCTGCTCAGCGCTGAAGGCGTCTATCCGCTCGCGCTCCGTGTCGGCACCGCCCCGTTCGACCCAGCCCGACTGTCGGAAACGTTAGCGTCGTCAATATCGTTCTCGGGATAGGCCCTGCCTCTCCCGGCTGGCCAGAAGCGCACGGCTGCCAGGCCACAGCGCGGTTTTACGCTCGAACCTGGCTTCCCCTCCATTCAATTATCCAGTCGCAAACGTTCAAGCACCTTTCGATCTGCCTGGCGGATCATGAGCGCAAGCTTCCAACGATCTGATTTCAACGGTTTCCAACGCTGCGGCGAGCCTGCCCGGGCGGCGCCCCTCCAGGAGAAAAGCATGCAACGCTATTCCGGATTCGGTCTGGTCAAGCACGCGCTGAACCATCACGAAAACTGGCAGCGCCAGTGGCGCAACCCCACGCCGAAGAAGCAGTACGACATCGTCATCGTCGGCGGTGGCGGCCACGGCCTGGCTACCGCCTACTATCTGGCCAAGGTCCACAACATCACCAATGTCGCGGTGATCGAGAAAGGCTGGCTGGGTGGCGGCAACACCGCCCGCAACACCACGATCGTGCGCTCCAACTACCTGTGGGACGAAGCGGCCGCGCTGTTCGAACACTCCATGAAGCTATGGGAAGGACTCTCCCAGGACATCAACTACAACGTGATGTTCTCGCAGCGGGGCGTGCTCAACCTTGGCCACACGCTGCAGGACATGCGCGACATCCAGCGTCGCGTCAACGCCAACCGCCTGAACGGGATCGATGGCGAAGTCCTCGATGCCAAGGGGGTCCAGGAGATCGTGCCGATCCTCGACTGCTCGAGCCGGGCCCGCTATCCGGTCCTCGGCGCTTCCTGGCAGCCGCGCGGCGGCGTGGCCCGTCACGATGCCGTGGCCTGGGGCTACGCGCGGGCGGCGGACGCACTCGGCGTGGACTTGCTGCAGAACACCGAAGTCACCGGTTTCAAGATCCGTGATGGCCGCGTCCATGGCGTTCACACCAATCGCGGCGACATCGAAGCGAAGACGGTGGGCTGCGTCGCCGCCGGGAACTCCGGCGTGCTCGCCAAAATGGCCGGCTTCAAGCTCCCGCTCGAGTCGCACCCGTTGCAGGCGCTGGTCTCCGAGCCGCTGAAGCCGGTGCTGGATACGGTGGTCATGTCCAACCACGTGCATGGCTACATCAGCCAGTCGGACAAGGGCGATCTGGTCATTGGCGCCGGCATCGACGGCTACGTGGGTTATGGCCAGCGCGGCAGCTACCCGACCGTCGAGCATACCCTGCAGGCGATCGTCGAGATGTTCCCGATCTTCTCCCGCGTACGCATGAACCGCCAATGGGGCGGCATCGTCGACACCTGCCCCGACGCCAGTCCGATCCTCTCGGCCACGCCGGTCAAGGGCATGTTCTTCAACTGCGGCTGGGGCACCGGTGGCTTCAAGGCCACGCCGGGCTCCGGCCATGTCTTCGCGGCGACGCTGGCCAAGGGGGAAGCGCATCCGCTGGCCGCACCGTTCTCGATCGACCGCTTCCACACCGGCGCCCTGGTGGACGAACACGGCGCCGCTGGCGTCGCCCACTAAGGAAGCGCTGAATAAATCGGCGAGCAGGATGAAGCGCAAGGCGCACGGAGCGCAGCAACCGGAGCCTATGGGGTATAGGTGAGGATTGCGAGCACCGCGTAACGCAGCGATTCGCCTGCGCAGACATTTATGCAGTGTTTCCCTAAGGAGGACTCTTGCATGTTCCATATTTACTGCCCTTACTGCGAAGAGCATCGCGAAGAGGAAGAGTTCCATCCGCGTGGCCAGGCCCACCTGCAGCGCCCCGCCGATCCGGAGAACTGTTCCGATAAGGAATGGGGCGACTATCTGTTCTTCCGCGACAACCCCCGCGGCATTCATCACGAGCTGTGGGTGCATTCCGTCGGCTGCCGCAAGTTCTTCAACATCACGCGGCATACCGCGAACTACGAGATCCTCGAAACCTACAAGATGGGCGAGCGCCCTTCGATCACTGCCGAAACGCTGGCCGCCGACGAGCGCCAGTCCGGCGTTCAGGCCGCGTCCGGCGGCTGGCAGACGGTCGGCGCGCGCCCCGAAGACGAAGCGTTGAACACGGAGGCACGGGCATGACGCAGATCCATCGATCCAACCGCGGCGGTCGTATCGATCGCTCCCGCGAACTCTCCTTCACGTTCAACGGCAAGCGCTACACGGGCTACGCCGGCGATACCCTGGCCTCCGCCCTGCTGGCCAACGGCGTGGATATCGTCAACCGCAGCTTCAAGTATTCACGGCCGCGCGGCATCGTCGCGGCGGGCCCTGAAGAACCCAATGCCGTCGTGCAGCTGGGCGCCAGCGAAGCGGCTCAGGTACCCAACGTCCGCGCCACCCAGCAGGCGCTCTACGAAGGGCTGGTGGCGCGCAGCACCAACGGCTGGCCGAACGTGCAGCGCGACATGATGGGGATGATCGGCAAGTTGGGCGGCAGCTTCATGCCGCCGGGGTTCTACTACAAGACCTTCATGGCGCCGGCCTCGATGTGGATGACCTACGAGAAGTACATCCGCAAGGGCGCCGGTCTGGGGCGTAGCCCGCTCGAGTCCGATCCGGACATCTACGACCACATCAACCAGCATTGCGACGTGCTGATCATCGGCGGCGGTGCCGCCGGTCTGGCAGCGGCCCGCATCGCTGCCGACAGCGGCGCCCGCGTCATGCTCTGCGACGAACAGGAAGAGCTGGGAGGTTCGCTGCTGGATAGCCGCGAGACGCTCGACGGCCTGCCGGCGCCGGAATGGGTATCGCAAGTGGTCACCGAGCTGGCGGGAAGAGAGAACGTCGAGCTGCTGCCCCGAACGACCGCCAACGGCTATCACGACCACAACTTCGTCACGCTCCACGAGCGTCGCACCGAACATCTCTCGGATACCGCGCCCGCCGTGAACCACCGTCCGCAGGCGCGCTCTCGGCTGCATCGCGTGCGCGCCAGGCATGTCATCCTGGCGACGGGCACCCATGAGCGTCCGCTGGTCTACGGCAACAACGACGTCCCCGGCAACATGGTCGCCGGTGCGGTGTCCACCTACATTCGACGTTTCGGCGTCGTACCCGGCCACAAGCTGGTGCTGTCGGTCAGCAACGATCACGCCTATCGCACGGCGCTGGACTGGCACGAGTCCGGTCGTGAAGTGGTGGCGATCGTCGATGCCCGCGCCACTTCTCAGGGTGAACTGGCTGAACAGGCCCGCGCCCAGGGGATCCGGATCATCAACCAGAGCGCCGTCATCGAAGCCAAGGGCAGCGATCGCGTCACGGCGGCTCGCATCGCCAGGGTCGATCTGGATGCGTTCTGCGTTCTCGGTCACGAAGAGACGTTGAGCTGCGACACCATCGCCAGCTCCGGCGGCTACAGTCCCGTCATTCATCTCTCCTCCCATACCGGAACCCGGCCCGTATGGCGTGACGACGTGCTGGGCTTCGTGCCCGGCGACGTCAAGGGCATGACATCGGTGGGTGGCGTTCACGGTGTCTTCGCCCTGAAGGCAGTGCTCGAGCATGCCACCGAAGGGACTCGCCGCGCGCTGGAGGCCATCGGGTTCGACGGTGCCTCGTCCGCACCCGGGCTGCCTGACGTCGCCGAACGGCGCGAGGCCCCGGCCTGCGCGCTCTTCCAGGTGCCCCACGTGAAGTCGGCCATGCGAGCCCCCAAGCAGTTCGTCGATCTCCAGAACGACGTCACTGCCGCGGGTATCGAACTGGCCACGCGCGAAGGGTTCGAATCGATCGAGCACGTCAAGCGCTACACCGCGCTGGGCTTCGGCACCGATCAGGGGAAACTCGGCAACATCAACGGCATGGCAATTGCCGCCCGTTGCCTGAAGCGTTCGATCCCGGAAGTCGGCACCACCGTCTTCCGACCCAATTACACGCCGGTAACCTTCGGTGCCATCGTCGGCCGCCACTGCCGGGAGCTGTTCGACCCTGAGCGCTACACCGCCCTGCACGCCTGGCATGTCGAGCATGGCGCGGAATTCGAGGACGTCGGCCAGTGGAAGCGCCCTTGGTACTTTCCACAAGTACGCGCCGGAGCCGTCAGCGGCGAACGCGAGAGCATGGCAGAAGCGGTGGCCCGCGAGTGTCTGGCGGTGCGCGAGAAAGTCGGCATCCTCGATGCTTCTACGCTCGGCAAGATCGATATCCAGGGGCCGGATGCGCGGGAATTCCTGGGCCGGGTGTACACCAACAAGTGGGCCAAGCTGGCACCTGGCCGCGTGCGTTATGGCCTGATGTGCAAAGACGACGGCATGTTGATGGACGACGGCACCACCAGCTGCCTGGCCGAGAATCACTTCCTGATGACCACCACCACCGGTGGCGCCGCCGGCGTGATGGAGTGGTTGGAGCTGTGGCATCAGACCGAATGGCCGGAGCTCGAGGTCTACTTCACCTCGGTGACCGACCACTGGGCGACCATGACCGTCACCGGGCCACAAGCGCGCAAGCTGATGTCGGAGGTGACCGACATCGATCTGTCCCCGGATCAGTTCAAGTTCATGGACTGGCGCGAGGGCAACGTTGCCGGCATTCCGGCTCGCGTATTCCGGATCTCCTTCACCGGCGAACTGGCCTACGAGATCAACGTCCAGGCCAACTATGCGATGCCGGTCTGGAAGGCCCTGTTCGAGAAAGGCGACAAGTACGGGCTGACCCCCTACGGCACCGAGACCATGCACGTGCTGCGCGCCGAGAAAGGCCTGATCATCGTCGGCCAGGACACCGACGGTTCGGTCACGCCCGAGGATCTGGGCATGCAGTGGGCGGTGGGCTACGACAAGCCGTTCTCCTGGATCGGCAAACGCGCGTTGACCCGCCCTGACACGGCGCGAACCGACCGCAAGCAGTTCGTGGGGCTCAAGCCCAGGGATCCCAAGGTCGTGCTGGAGGAAGGCGCGCAGATCGTCTTCGATCCCGAGCAGAGCATTCCGATGACGATGGTCGGCCACGTCACCTCCAGCTACTACAGCCCCAACCTCGGTCACGGGTTTGCCCTCGCCGTCATCAAGGGCGGCCGCGATCGCCTGGGGCAGACGGTCTATCTGCCGATGAAGGATGGCGTCGTGCACGAAGCGGAAATCGTCAGCCCGGTCTTTATCGATCCCAAAGGAGAACGTCAGAATGTCTGAGATTCGTGAATTCGACTGCCGGCCGAACGATCAGACCGGTGCAGAGTCGCCCCTCGCCTGGTCGTTTCAGCGCGGTCCGGCGCCCGCCGCGGACGCACAGGCCGGGGTGACGCTTCGGGAATCCGCCTTCATGGGCCATCTGATCCTGCGGGGCGGCGCCATCGTCCTGGATGAGGCCGTGCGCGAGGTGCTGGGCATCAACCTGCCGGCGCGGCCCAACACCCTGGCCGTGGATACCAAGGGCGAGCGTTCGATCCAGTGGCTATCGCCGGACGAGTGGCTGATTCTGGTTCCCGGCGGCGAAGAGTTCGTGCTGGAGAAGGCGCTTCGCCATGCCCTGGGGCAAGCACACTTCAGCCTCGTCAATGTCAGTGGCGGTCAGACCGTCATCACCTTGCGCGGCCCCAAGGCACGCGAGACGTTGAAGAAGTCGACGCCCTACGACGTTCACCCGTCGGCGTTCCCGGTCGGCAAGGGCGTTACCACGATCTTCGCCAAGACCTCCCTTATCTTGCGCCAACCCCAGGCGGACTGCTGGGAGCTCATCGTGCGCCGCAGTTTTGCCGACTACGTCTACCGATGGCTCCTCGATGCCGCCGCAGAGTTCGGTGTGACGGTCGAGCGTCGATGAGACAGAAGGCCGATGTGCAATCGGCCTTCCTATACCCAGGAGCCCCGTCAGTGGAGAACAATAAAGCGATGAACAACAAATCGACGAACAACAACTGGATCCTCACCGCCCAGTGCCCCAGCCGCCTGGGCACCATCGATGTCGTGACGCGCTTTCTCAAAGAGTCACGCTGCTATGTCAATGAAATCAGCTCGTTCAACGACGCGCCAGCCGAACGCTTCTTCATCCGCGTGGCCTTCCAGCCGGACAGGACGCTGACGTTCGACAAGGACCGCTTTGCGGAATCCTTTGCGGCGAGAGCGCAGGAGTTCGACATGACGTTCGAGCTCAGCTCCAGTGCCGAGCGAATGAAGACCGTCATCCTCGTTTCCAAGGCGGATCACTGCCTCAACGATCTGCTCTATCGCTATCGGACCGGCCAACTGGCGCTCGACGTCAAGGCCATCGTGTCCAACCACCCGGACCTGGAACCGCTCGCCAGGTGGCACAACATTCCGTACCACTACCTGCCGGTCACCCCCGAGACCAAGACAACACAGGAAGCGCAGATTCGAGCGGTGATCGATGACATGGACGCTGACCTGATCGTTCTCGCCCGATACATGCAGGTGCTTTCACCGCAGCTCTGTGACGCCCTGAATGGGCGCGCCATCAATATCCATCACTCGCTTCTCCCCGGCTTCAAAGGCGCCCGGCCCTATCACCAGGCGTATGAAAAAGGGGTAAAGCTGGTCGGCGCCACGGCGCACTATATCAATAACGATCTCGACGAAGGCCCGATCATCGCCCAGGGTGTCGAATCGGTGGATCACGCCTACTTTCCGGAAGATCTGGTCAACAAGGGCCGGGATATCGAGTGTCTTACGCTGGCTCGCGCGATTCAGTACCACACCGAAAGACGCGTTTTCCTCCATGCCCAAAAGACCGTCATTCTCAGCAAGTGACAGCACTCGTCATGGAGGATGACTGAAAGACGCTTGGTACCTCTGAATCCGACAGACCTTGCCCCTGTGCCACAACTCGAATACTGTACACAAATACAGTATTCGAGACGGATCACAGGGTCGCCGCATGGAACTGATCGACAAGCTTTCCATCCTCGCCGATGCCGCCAAGTATGACGCTTCCTGCGCCAGCAGCGGCGCACCCAAGCGCTCGTCACGGGGCAAGGCGGGGCTCGGGTCGTCATCCGGCATGGGGATCTGTCACAGTTTTACCCCGGACGGGCGCTGCGTCTCGCTGCTCAAGGTGCTGCTGACCAACTTTTGCCTGTTCGATTGCCAGTACTGTGTCAATCGACGCTCGAGCAACGTGCCGCGGGCGCGCTTCACGCCGGAAGAAGTCGTCCGATTGACGCTATCGTTCTACCGCCGCAACACCATCAGCGGGCTTTTCCTGAGCTCCGGCATCATTCGCTCCAGCGACTACACCATGGAGCAGCTGATTCGCGTGGCCAGGCTGCTGCGCGAAACGCACCAGTTTCGCGGCTATATCCATCTCAAGGCGATTCCGGAAGCGGATCCCAGACTGCTCGAGGAGGCCGGACGCTACGCCGACCGGCTAAGCGCCAACATCGAGCTGCCGACGCTGACCAGCCTGAAGACGCTGGCCCCGGAAAAGGAGCTCGGCACCATCCACGCCGCGATGGGCCACATTCGCCAGGGAATCGACGCCACCAACGACGACATCGCGCGAGATGCCAGGCACCTGCCGCGCAGCGCCAATCCGAAGCGCATGGCGCCGCGCTACGCGCCCGGTGGCCAGAGCACGCAGATGATCGTCGGCGCGGATGCCACCGACGACCGCACGATCCTCCAGTCCGCCCAGCATCTCTACCGGAATTTCCGTCTCAAGCGCGTCTATTACTCGGCGTTCAGTCCGATTCCCGAACGCCCTGCCGGGCTGCCCCAGGCTGCGCCGCCGCTGCAGCGGGAGCATCGGCTGTATCAGGCCGACTTTCTGATCCGCAGCTACGGCTTTCAGGCCGAGGAGCTGCTGAACGCACCGGGCAATCTGGATCTGGAGATCGATCCCAAACTGGCCTGGGCGCTGGCCCATCGCAATGACTTCCCGGTGGATCTCAACCGAGCCGAACCGGCCATGATCGCCCGCGTCCCCGGCATCGGTTTGCGCAGCGTACAGCGGCTGGTCGATCTGCGACGGTTGCGGCGCATTCGCTATCAGGACCTGGTGGCGCTGCGCTGCCGGCTGGACACCCTGCGGCCCTTCGTGGTGACGCAGGACTACCGCCCCACCGATGCCGATCGAGACAGCACCCGGCTGCGACAGAACCTGACCGCGCCGCAGCCGTCCCAGATGGCGTTGTGGTAGCACCGAATAGAATATTGGAGATAGCACGAAGGAGATCTCGTCATGCACGGTGTCTCAACGCTCCCGGCGTCATGCGTTGCCTGGGCCGACGATTTCGATGAATGGCGGCAGCAGGCGCGCCAGTTGCTCCAGGCTGGCATCCCGCCGCCTCGCGTGACCTGGCACGATGGCGAGGCGCGCCACGACGACCTGTTCGCGTCACCGACGATATCCGAGCGACCGTCAAGCCCGGAGGGCGCTTCGACACCGATAAGCATCGGTCGCGACCAGTTGGCGCTGCTTCGCAATGCTGCCCGCTATCGCCCCCGCGGGAGCGAACAGCCACGCTGGCCGTTGCTGTATCGGGTTCTGTGGCGAGTGGTCCAGAGCGATGCGACGGCCATGCATCCCGCCGATGAGGATGGCCGCGTGCTGCACCAGCGCTGGCATGCGATCAAGCGGGAAGCGCATCACATGCACGCCTTCCTGCGGTTTCATCGTCGCGACGATGCGCACGGTGAACGCTATGTCGCCTGGTTCGAGCCCGCGCATGAGATCCTCGATCTAGGCGCGGAGCACTTTGCCGATCGCATGGGCGGCTCGCGCTGGATCATCGCCACGCCGGGAGGTGGCGTCAGCTGGGATGGCACGACCCTCGACTACCGCGCCCCCTGCCCCGAAAACTGGACCCGCGAAGCACGGGCGGCCGCCAATCGTTCCAATGCCGACGAAGAACATGCTCTCTGGCGGACCTATTTCGTCAGCACGTTCAACCCGGCGCGTCTCAACCACAAGGTGATGACCCAGCACATGCCACAGCGCTTCTGGCGTCATCTCAGCGAAGGCGACCTGATCCCGACGATGGAAGCGAAGGCGCGCCACGGCGGCCAGCGCCTGGCGCAGGAGACGAGCGTGGGTCAGCGCCAGGGGAAGACGCTGAGTGTAAAGCTGCCCGCCGACGCCACCCGCCTTCCCAGCCGTCAACGAGATGACGCGCCAACCGATTGATAGGGCGAAATGCCATCTCAATTAGCGCTTTCTTATTCAATCCATTTCTCGAACTTGCTGCATATTGGCGGCGTTTCGCTGA
Organism: Salinicola sp. MIT1003; assembly: GCF_001858555.1. Lineage (NCBI taxonomy): Bacteria > Pseudomonadati > Pseudomonadota > Gammaproteobacteria > Oceanospirillales > Halomonadaceae > Salinicola > Salinicola sp. MIT1003. The sequence goes on along the minus strand of NZ_MCAP01000055.1, from coordinate 134,705 downwards.
TCGATAGCGACCCGCTGGGCGCTGTTTCCTGTCGCCATCCTGCCATGGGATAGCGGCGGGCCAGCGGTGAGCGTTCGCTCGCCTCGAAACGATGACCGCAGCCATGGAGGCTCGGTCCCACCCTCCGCAACGATGGATGTTACGGCTACGTCATCGCAGGACGCATCGACACGACACTCGTCATGAGATGCCTACATGAATGCCTCCTTCTTGATCGATTACCGCCTGTCCAGCGAATGGAACGGGGGTTTTACGCTCGAAATCTATCTGACCTACCAGGGTTGGGAACCGCTCGATGGCTACCAGCTCGATTTCGGCCTCGATGCCGAGCTGAATACGCTCTGGGGCGCCGACCGCTACGAGACGACGGATACCGGTTACCGGATCGAGGACAGCGGGCAGCTCGTTCCCGGCGAGACGGTACGCATCAAGCTCAAGGCGCTGGGCGACGACACGGTGATGCCCCTCGCCCCCACGGTAAATGGCGTGGCCGCCTCGCTGACCGAAGGCGCCCGGCTGCTGACCGAAGCGCTTACGCCGCCCGATCTGCTGGGTGACGACTATTCGTTCGTCGACAACGCCATCACAGTGGATGACGGCATCGACGCCGCCACGCTCAACGCACTCATCGCCGCCGCGCCGGAAGGCGCCACGATCCATCTCGCGGCCGGACGCTACCTGCTCGACGAATCGCTCGTCATCGAACGCTCCGATGTCACCCTGGCGGGCGCCGGTTCCGACGACACCACCCTGGTATTTACCCGGCAGGCACTGGAAAGCGATACGAAAAATGCCATCCGCATCAGCGGAGACGAGGGCGAGACCGTCGCCAGACTCGCCAGTGACGTTCAGCAGGGCGATACCCGACTCACGCTGAGCGAAGGACACGGCCTCGCGGTCGGCGACACGATCCGGCTGGCCCAATCGAATGACGTCGCGTTCCTCGACGCCATCGGCGACAGCGAATGGCGGGAGATGGATTCACCGCTGCGCACCAGCATGGCCCGGATCGTGGCGGTCGACGGCAACGAGATCGTGCTGGATCGCGGCGTACATTTCGACCTCGACGCCGGGGTGACGGAAATCGACAGGATCGAACCGCTGACGGACGTTCGGCTCGAAGGGCTGACCGTGGCATTTACTCTGGGCGAGGCCGACAGCAGCAACTTCAGCAATACGCTGCCGGCGCTATCCCGCTATCACGCGGTGGAGTTCAACGCCACGGTGGGCGCGGCAATGAAAGATGTCGCCGTCGTCGATGGCCCCTCGGTCGCGTTCGAATTCAGCCGCTCGCTGGATCTCGATGTGAAGGAGATCACGGCCAGTGGCAGCTTCAACAAGGGCAGTGACGGCAACGGCTACGCCTACGAGCTGCGGGAGAGCTACGACGGCCAGTTCAGCGGCCTGGAGGATAGCGGCATGCGCCACGGCGTGCTGTTTGCCTCCTGGTACTCCTCGGTCGGCAACGAGATACGCGTCACCTCGACCGACCGCGACATCAACTTCCACGGCGGCCGCGATCATGGCAACAGCGTCCACGTCGAACAGTCGATTCGAGATGCCGGCAACGACAAGATGTCGACGACGGTCTGGATCAACGAAGGCGAGACCTTCGGCGCGCCGACGGACGCGGATGCCAACCTCGTCACCTTCGACTACGTCATCGGTTCGCGCCGCGACGATATCATCCATGCCAGCGACGACGGCGCCTACCTCGATGGCGCGCTGGGCAACGACACCCTGATCGGCGGCAGCGGCGACGACATTCTCGGCGGCGGTGGCGGATGGGGGAGCAACCGCCTCGAGGGCGGCGCGGGAGACGACACCGCGCTCTTCACCGGCGAACTGTCGGACTACGACATCGAGCGTCTCGCCAGCGGCGAATGGTACGTCGCCGGTAACGGAACGCGCGACACGCTCAGCGACATCGAACGCGCCCTGTTCGCCGACGGACAGCTGCTGGATCTGACGACCGGCGCGGTCAGCCAGGTCGATGCAAGGGCCGATGTCGCGCCCGAGACGTACTGGGCCAGCCGGGACAGCCTCGATATCACGGATGCCACGGATACCGCGGGTGCCAGCTCGCTTCACGCCTCGTTCGACGTCGTCAGTCGCTGGTCCAGCGGGTACGTCATGGGTGTCACGATCACCAACGACGGCGACGCAGCCGTGGAGGTCGATGACGTTGCGCTGAATCTGGCGAGCGATGTGCATGCGTTCTATGGCGCCAGCCTCGCCTCGCGGCAGGGCGACGACTACCGGGTCGATGTCACCAGTCGTTCGCTCGAAGCCGGCGAGTCCATGCGCTTCTCGTTCAAGGCCTACGCGGATACCAGCGACATCCCGCGGGAGATCCTTCTGAATGGAGCCTCGGTCACGATCGACGAGGGATCGCTACCGGATGGTAGCCGTCTCGCCAGCGCCCTCGTCGATGCCGATCGCACCATCACGGCTTCCGGTGACGAAACGCTGACCGGCGGCAGCGGCAACGACACCCTGATTGGCAATGCCGGAGACAACGTGTTGATGGGCAGCCTGGGCGCCGACCGGCTTGAGGGCGGCGGTGGCCAGGATCGGTTCGTGTGGCAGGCAGCGATGGAATCGACGCCGCTGTCGATCGATGAAATCGTCGATTTCGGCGACGACGATCTGATCGACCTCTCCTCGCTGGACGCCGACATCACCCAGGCGGGCCGTCAGGCATTCCAGTGGCTGGGGGCGGAAAGCTTTACCGGCGACGCCGGTCAACTTCGCTATGCCGACGACCAGTTGCAGGGTGACATCAACGGCGACGGCCTCTCCGATCTGGTCATCGGTGTGCAGAACCTGAACCCGATGGATAGCGGATTCCTGATCCTGAGCTAAGCATCCACTTTTCCTTTACTGCTTGATGATGGCGGCGCCGCATTCCTCGTTAATGCGGCGTCGATCTTTCTCACCATACGAAACCAAAGCGCTACAGAGCGTATCCCTATCGTGCCCTGGAACTGCGTAGGATTCCGTCGCCAATTGATCCAGATCAACAAAAGGGAGCCACATGATTCGTGTCGATAACGAGGTAACCGCCGAGGAACTCGAGCAGATCATCAATGAAGAGGCCAATCGCGACGAAACGGTCAAACTGGAGGCCGGTGAATATCACTTCGACCAGGCCCTGACCATTACCCGTTCAGACGTCTCTCTGGTCGGCGAAGGCAGCGACGATACACGACTGACCTTTACCGACGACGCGCTGGAGGACAACGACGACAATGCCATTCTGGTCAGCGGCGAGAAGGCAGACACGATCGGCAAGATCGAATCCGACGTCGACGAAGGCGAGGACGTGCTCAAGCTCGACGATGCCGACTCGCTGACGGCGGGCGACACGATCCGCATCGCGCAGGACAACGACACCGAGTATCTCAACGAGATCGACGATCATGACTGGCGCGAACTGGACTCGCCGCTGCGAACGAGCATGGCGAAAGTGACCGACGTCGATGGCGACTACGTCACGCTGGACCGCGGCGTTCATTTCGACTTCGATCATCACGAGGCCGAAGTCACCCGGATCGACAGCGCCGATGATGTCTCGCTGCGCGGCTTTTCGGTCGGCTTCGAACTGGGCGAACCCGATGACGACGAGTTCAGCAACGAACTCGACGACCTCACCGGCTATCACGCCATCGAGTATGCCGACACGACAGACGGCGAGCTCGACGATGTCGCCGTGATCGACGGCCCCTCGACCGCCTTCGAATTCTCGCGCTCGCTGGACATGGATGCCGACTCCCTGACCGCCGAGGGCAGCTTCAACAAGGGGTCCGGCGGCAACGGCTACGCCTTCGAACTGCGCGAGAGCTACGATGGCACCTTCGACGATCTGAGCGACAGCGGCATGCGTCATGGCCTGCTGTTCGCCTCCTGGCACTCCTCGGTGGGCAATGACGTCGAAGTCACCCGAACCGATCGCGACATCAATTTCCACGGCGGCCGCGATCACGACAATCGCGTTCACGTCCAGCATTCGGTCCGCGACCCGGACAACGACAAGATCTCCTCCACGCTATGGGTCAACGAAGGCGAGTCCTTCGGCGCCCCCACCGACATGTCGACCAACGACGTCACCTTCGACGATGTCGTCGGCTCGCGTCGAGACGATATCGTGCACGGCAGCGACGACGGGGTGACACTCTTCGGCGGTACGGGCAGCGATACGCTCTTCGGCGGTGATGGCGACGACGTTCTCGCGCCCGGCAGCGGCTGGGGGCAAGACTGGCTCGATGGTGGCGATGGCCATGACATCGCCAGGATGGAGGGCAACCGCAACGACTATGCCGTCGACCGGCACGACGACCTGGTGACCGTCGACGGCAACGGCATCGAGGCGACACTGGTGGGCATCCAGGAACTCATCTTCGACGACGGCGGCCTGTCGCTCTAGTCAGACCGCCGGCCGTGGCGTCAGGGCGTGTCGATCCTGGCCACGGCGTCACGACTGACCAGCTCGCGCTCGTCGCCGGTCAGTTCGCGCAGCTGGCCATCGCGCATCTCCAGCAGCCGGTCGGCGTGGGCGAAATAGTGATCGTCGTGGCTGATCGCGAAGACCGTGATGCCGAGTTCGCGAAAACGCGGCATCAGCTCGCGGTAGAAGGCGCGGCGGAACTGCGGATCCTGATCCGCGGCCCACTCGTCCAGCAGCAGGATCTGGCGCTGTTCGACCAGCGCCATCAGCAACGCCAGACGCTTGCGCTGGCCCTGGGAGAGTTCGGTATCGAGGATTCGGCCATCCTCGAGCTGCAGCTTGCGCGCGAGCTGCAGCGTCTGCAGCCAGTTGTCCAGCAGTGCGGGATCGGCGCTGCCGCCATGCGGCCCCATCAGCCGATCGAACTGGTGAAAATCGGTGTAGACCGCGGAAAAGCGCTGCCGGTAGCGATGCCACCCCGCTTCATCAATGGCCTCGTCATCGATACGGATCTCGCCCGAGTGCGGGCGGTAGAGCCCGGTCAACAGCTTGGCCAGCGTCGACTTGCCGCTGCCGTTGCCGCCGATCAGGTAGACCTGCTCGCCACGCTTCAGGCGCAGATTGATCGGGCCTATTTCGAAACCCACGCGCGCAAAGCCTTCCCGCCCCGCCCTGGCCGGGTAGCGATAGGTAATGTCGCGCAACTCCAGCGACTGCCACTCGCTGTGCGTCTCGACCAGATCGAAATCGGCACGGTACTCGGCCAGCGCCAGCTCGCGCAGCCTGTCGAAGGAGACCTGCGCGGTGATCAGTGTCGGCGTCGCGCCGACGGCCTGGATCAGCGGCGAGCGCAGAAACAGCAGGGTCAGCGAGAACGTCGCCGCCACCGCAGTGTTCGACCAGCCCAGACCGTTGGCCAGGAAGAACACCAGGCCGATGGCCCCCAGCATCATGATGTTGGTCCAGTTGCCCGCGCTCAGGTGGTAGGTGTCGGCGCGAATGATGTGATCGCGATAGGTGCGGGCGTTGGCACCGTAGACCTCTTCCAGCAGGTGCCGGGCGCGGTCGCGGTTGAGCGCCAGCTCCTTGCGCCCGTGAATGATCGTCTCGTAGTCCTGGTAGAGCCGGCTGTCGGTGGTGCGGGTAATGTGAATGTGGTGATAGACCTTCGATACCAGCCACCAGCCGACCAGCATGGTCACGGCAATCCAGATCGCCGTGATCAGCAGCAGCGGCGGCGAGAGCCAGAACAGGTAGACGACGGAAGCCAGCGTGATGACGACCCCCTGCACCAGTTCCGGCAGGCGGACGAAGGCGATGGTCACGTTGCGGATGTCGCTGGAAAGGCACGACAGCAGATGCGCGCTCCCGAGCTGCTCGAGACGTTCGATGTCGGTATCGAGGATGCGCTTGATCAGGCGGCCGCGTAAGCGGTAGACAAAATGGTGGCCCAGCGTCGTCAGCGCCAGCTGCGATCCCAGCGTGACCGCCAGTAGCAGCGCCACCAGCCCGATGAAAGGCAGCAGAGCCGTGATGGCGGTGCCGTCGGTGACGATCAGGTAGTGGTTGATGAAGGCGATGACGCCGATCCCCAGCGCCGCGCTCAGCAGACTGAGCAGCATGACGCCGATGAACGGCCAGCGATAGTGACGAAAGACGACGCGCAGTAGTTCCATTCGGATTCCGTAGCCGGCGATTGGGCTCGCTCACGATCTTGGACATGGCATTCCGCCATGACACTTCCGACAGAAGCGGCAGCCCGGAAAAGGCTTGTCAGACCCTTGAGCGAGAAGCACGGCGCCGATAGATGACCAGCTCACCGCAGGCGCGAATGATTCTGATCTTCACCCGTGAAGTCAAGCCGCCTGGTGCAGACGACCGGATGTGGACGACCGGGTCGGCTTCGATTCATTCGTCGTCGGAGAACATCATCTGTATTCGCGAGCGCAGCCAACGCTCGGCAGGGTCGTTGTCGTAGACGCTCTGCCACACCATGCTCAGCGGCGACGGCGCACGCTCCAGCGGCATCTCGTCCACCCGCAGCCCGCCCTGCGCGGCCAGCACGTCCGCGGCGTAATCCGGCACGGTGGCGACCATGTCGGTATCCCGCAACAGCGAGGCCAGACTGTTGAACTGCGGGACGGCCAGCACGATGCGGCGCTTGCGGCCTTGCTCGGCGAGCAGATCGTCGACGTAGCCATTGAGATCGCCATCGAATGACACCAGTGCATGCGGCCGCTCGCAGTAGTCGTCGAGGGTCAGTGCCCCCGGGCGGCTATCCGCCCGCAGTACCTTGGCGCGGCTGTGGCGCAGGATCTTCTGCTTCGCATTGGCCGGCAGCTCCCGCGCATAACCGGCGGCAACGGTCACTTCACCGGTATTGAGCAGTTGCGGCATCAGGTGGAAATCGGCCCGCCGGACCACCAGCACGATGCCCGGCGCTTCGGTCCGCAGCCGCTTGAGCAGCGCCGGCAGCAGGGCGAACTCGATGTCGTCGCTCAACCCGATTCGAAACACCGCCTCGCTGGTCTCGGGGTCGAAATCGCTGGTACGGCTGAGCACGTTGGAGATGGCATCGAGGGCGGGTTGCAGCTGTTCGTAGATCTGCTCGGCACGAGCGGTCGGCACCATCTGGCGACCCGTTCGCACCAGCAGCGGATCGTTGAAGACATCCCTGAGCCTGGCAAGTGAGGCACTGGTGGCCGGCTGACCCAGAAACAATCGCTCCGCGGCCCGCGAGACGCTGCGTTCCTGCATCAGGGTCTCGAACACGACCAGCAGCTTGAAATCCACCCCCCTCAGGTCACTACGGTTCATGCCTCTCCTCCCTTCGACGGCTGGCGGCCCACTCGTTGCTCCCGGCACCCGCTGCGGCGATCGCATCACCATGGCGGGTGCTGTATCGATCAGCGTTATAGCCACTATCGATCCCTGAGCATAGTCTTTGCCCGTCATCGTCGATAGAGTCGGGACAAACTCTGGAATCATTGAGGTGCACGATGTCACGTGCGATACAGTTTCAACGTTTCGGCGATGCCGACGTTCTGGAAATCATTGAACGCGACGACCCGCACCCCGCCGCCGGGGAAATCCTGATCGAAACCGAGGCGCTCGGCCTCAACTGGTACGATATCCTGTGGCGGCGCAACATGGCGCCCACGGAGGCCAGGCTGCCGGCCGGCACGGGTAGCGAGATGGCCGGCAGGGTCATCGCCGTCGGCCCGGGGGTGACGGCCTTCTCGCCGGGAGAGCGCGTCGCTTCGATCCCCGCGTTCGATCCCAACAAGTATACGGCACACGCCGAGCGCGTGCTGCTGCCGGCCGAGGCGCTCATTGCCTATCCGGATTGTCTGCCCCCGGCCGAAGCCAGCGTTCACTACGTTCCGTCGCTGATCAGCTGGCTGGGATTTCGCGAGGTGGCCGACCTCAAACCCGGCGAAACGGTGCTGATCACCGGTGCCTGCCATATCGGTGGCCCCTACGCCGTCCAGATCGCCCATGCGCTGGGCGCCCGGGTCATCGCCGCGACACCGCACGAGTCGGCGATCGACTATCTCAAGTCCCTGGGCGCCGACGCGGTGGTACACACGGAAACCCAGGACCTCGTTACCCGGATCAACAAGCTGACCGATCACCATGGCGTCGATGTGGTGCTGGATGCGCTGGGCGGCCCTCAGATGAATCTGCTGGGCGATGTCATGGCGCCTCGGGGCCGGATGATTCTCTACGGCCTGATGGGAGGCAACCAGACCACGTTTCCGGCTCAGGCCGCCTTCCGCAAGAACATCCAGTTCCATGTGCACTGTCTTTCCAACTTCAGCGGCAAGCCGGAACTGGGCATCCCCCAGAACCGGGAAGCATTGGAACGTGCCATTGCCGAGGTCGAGCGGATGACCCGGGCCGGCGAGATCAAGCCGCAGATCGACTACCGCTTCGCGTTCGAGGAGATGGTCGAGGCACATCGCTATCTGGAAACCTGCGCCAATCACCATGGGCGCATCGTGGTCGAAATGGCCTGATCGGCGGGGGCGCGACGGTGATTGGCAAACACGCATTGCCAGTCGCCTGACGGATTGACGACAATACGGCCTTCCACTTTTGTCGCTCTTTCTCTCTCACCGCCCTCAGTCAGGCTAAAGGGCTCAAGGATATTCGATGCTTGCTCAACTGTTCGCGGTCATGGCGCCAGTCCTGGTTGGAGCAAGCATCGGGTTCGGCTGGATTCGCCTGGGGCTGAACTACCCCACCGAGTTCGTCACCAAGCTGGTGTTCAATATCGGTACGCCAGCGTTGGTACTCGCTTCTCTGGCCAATGCCGAGGTCGACCCGCATACCTTCGGGCGTACTCTCGCCACGACTTTCGTGGTCCTGGCCGGCATGGCGGTAGCGAGTTTCGGCGTCGCCAGACTGCTGGGCAAACCCTGGCAGGTGATCATCTCGCCGATGATGTATCCCAATGCCGGCAACATGGGATTGCCGGTTTCGCTTTACGCCTTCGGCAAGGAAGGATTCACCTTCGCCATGACGGCCTGGGTCGCCAACGCGCTGATCCAGTTCACCATCGGCATGATGATGGCCACGCGCGGCAACCCCTGGAAAGCGCTGGCCCGCAATCCCACGCTTTACAGCATCGCCATCTCGCTGACACTGCTGCTGTCCGGCGTTCATCTGCCGGCATGGCTCGGCAATACCGTCCACCTTCTCTCCGGCCTGACCATCCCGCTGATGCTGATAACCCTGGGCGTCTCGCTGGCCAGCATCCAGGCCCGCAGCCTATCTTCGGGATTTCTGTTCACGCTGTGCCGCGTACCCATCGCGCTGGCCCTCTCGTTCGGCATCGCTGCCTGGTTCGGCCTGCCTCCGGTGGCCGCCAGCGCCGTGGCGCTCCAGATGAGCATGCCGGTCGCCGTCTACAACTATCTGTTCGCGCAACGTTCCCGTCGCGAGCCGGAGTACGTCGCCAGCCTGGTGTTCTGCTCCACCGTGCTGGCCTTCGTCTACCTGCCGCTGGAACTGGCCTTCATGCTGTAGCGCATCGCATCCTCGGCTTGCAAAAGCACGACGAGCAACTACATTACAAAGTGTAATCTTGGAAAAGTTAATGGATTACAGCTAGTTGGATGTATAGACAGTCGTATGTATAGATGGCTTTATGCACCGACTAGTTACATGCCTAGATTGCATGTACAGATAGAGAGTCGCACGCCCAAGAAGCCGCAAGGCAAGGAGACACAGATGCAAAACCTGTCATGGAAACAGACACTCGGCGTGGCCACGCTGGCAGCCGGCAGCGTGATGATGTCCCAGGCCGCCCTGGCGCAGGACACCACAGACCCGCAAGGTCTCTACTCCGCCGATGAACTGATGGATGCAGACGTCTTCCTGTCCAGCAAGCCGAATGAAGACATTGGCGATGTCGAGGACATTCTGTTGGGCGAAGACATGAGCGTCCAGGCACTGGTCGTCGAAGCTGGTGGCGTACTCGACATGGGCGACAAGAACTTCGTCGTCCAGAACGGCGAATTCACGGTCGAGACCAACCATGACGAGAGCCTCGACGACATGGAGTATCGCGTCGTACTCGACATGGATGGAAACGCCCTGAAGCAGCAGCCCGAATACACCAACGACTGGTGGCAAAATGCCAAGAACCAGGCGGCCGATGCCTGGGAAAACACCAAGCAAGGCGCTTCCAGTGCCTGGCAGAACACCAAGGCCGCCACTTCAGACCTCCTGGATGATGCCAGCGACGCGATCGACAACAACTGATCGTACCGCGCTCTGATAAAGCATCGAGCCAGATACCGATACAAAAAAACCGCCGACCCGAGGTCGGCGGTTTTTCTTTGGGCGGTTTACGAGACCGCTGCAATCCGGCCCGATTACTGCTGGGGCTGCTGGACCATGCCTTTGACACGCTGCATCAGTTGCGGATCCTGCTGGATGGCCTGACCGATGGAGTTGAACTGCTCGACACTCATGCCGCTGTCCTTCACCGCCTGCACCATTTCGTCATTGGCCTGCTGACGGATCTTCTGCTGCTCGTCTTCGTCGGAAGCGTTCTGCAACTGCTCAGTGTAATCCTGAGAGATCATCGCGATGTTCTGAGAGGCATCGGCGAACTGCTGCAACTGCTCATCGGAAAAATTCTTGGCAGGTGCCTGTGCCTGCGAACCGCTGCCGGCTGCGTTCTGGTCTTGCGCCATGGCTGGTGCGCTGACGAGACCGGTCGTCATCATTGCCGCCGCGAGAAATGCAGTGATCCTTTGCATGAATACCTCCAAGTACGATTTTATGCATGTGCTGTCATGGGATGCCACTCATGGCAGAGAGTTCCGCCCGGAAGTGTTTCGCCTGGAAATTTAATGTTTCCTTAAGAAACTTGAGCGCAATTCCCCTTCCAACTCGCTCCCTCATGGTAACCATTCAACGATAGCCTGAATACCGTCGCGAACCTTGTCGAGCGCCGGTAACGCCATGGGATCGTCATGGCGCTGCGGCTGATGCGCCAGCAGCGCCTCGCCATCGAAGTCCACATAAGCCAGACGCACCGTGAGCTGGGCGGGGTCGCAACCAAAGGCGCTACCCGGCAGCAAGGCTACGCCGGTCTCGGCCAGCAGCCGCGCGGTCAGGTCGGCACTGGTCATGATGCCCCGTTGAGCCAGTCCTTCGCGATGCGCCTCGAAGTCGGGAAACAGGTAGAAGCCGCCGTCGGGAAGATGCGTGCGAATGCCCGCCGCCTGCAGCCGAGTCGCACACCAGTGGCCGATCAGGCCTAGCCATGCTCGCTGGCGATCGAGGTACTCGGTCAATTCCGGCGTCACTCGATAGGCGACGCAGGCGGCCTCCTGAACCGGGCTGGCAACGCTCGACCAGGTCTCCGAGGCGATGCCCAGCAGGCGCGAGACAATCTCGTCTCCCAGCGCTTCGGGCACGTGCATCACCCCCAGCCGCCACCCGCCCGCGCCACACCACTTCGACAGGCCGCTGGTGGTCACCGTGCCCTCCGGGTAGTCGAGCGCGAAGGCGCGATGAGAGCCGTCGTGATCCAGCGGCCCGTAGATCTCGTCGGCCAGCACGATCACGCCATGGCGACGCGCCACCTCGGCCAGCGCCTGCTGGCTGTCGGCATCGGGCGATAATCCGGTGGGATTGCCGGGCGCGTTGAGTATCAGCAGTCGCGTGCGGCTGCCGCCTTCACGGCAATGCGCCTCGAGCTGTTCGGGCGTGATCTGCCAGCGCGTTTCGAAACTCGCCGCCAGCTTGACTGCGGTCTGCCCTGCCAGACGCGCCTGCGGCGCATAGGAAACCCAGGCCGGCGCAGGGATCAGGATTTCCGCCGCTGGCAGCGCCTTGATCAAGGCGAACAGCAGCAATTTGCTGCCGGGGCCGATCAACACCCGTTCGGCTTTCCAATCGGTCCCATCCAGCTCGCGGTGGAAGGCTGCGACCTGCTCGCGCAACGCCGGCAGCCCCTGAACCGGCAGATAGGCCTTGCTGGCGGCGTGTTCGGTCAAGGCCTCCACGGCCGGCCCATAGACCGGGAACGGCGACTGGCCGAAGCCGAACTTGACGATCCGCTCGCCCTTCGACTCGCGCAATCGCGACTGTTCGTTGATTAACAGCGTGTCGGAGGCCGGCGTGGCATTAGCGTCGGCGTGATAGTCGCGATTCAGCAGCTCGGCTGCGAGCCCCGATGAAACGTTCATGACGGGATTTCTCCTGGGTGGCGCGGGTCAAAAGAGTCGGCGAGGCGGATCACTCGATCTGCCAGCGGGCGATCAAGGCTTCACGACGGCGGATCGACGCCACGGCATCGCCGCCCATCTCGTGGGCCATGTGGGACAACAGCATTTCGATCACCACGAACAGGCTGCTCATGGGATTGAAGAAGAAAGGCCCCTCGGCGGAGGCGAGCAGTGTCATCTCGGTCATCGTGGCCAGCCGGGCGGAACCGTGATTGGTCAGTGCCAGCAGCTGCGCGCCCTGTTCCAGCGCCTGCTGACAATAATCGACGCTGATCCGGGTCTCCGGCCGATAACTGACACCCACCACCAGATCCCCCTCCCCCAGCTCTCGTACCGCCTCGAGATTGAGGCCGCCCAGCGAATCGATCAGACGGACGTCGCTGCGCAGGTAGCCCAGATAATAAGAAAGATAATGCGCCCCCGCGAAGCAGGCGCGCTGACCGACCACATGCACGCGACGCGCCTCGATCAGCGCTCGCGCCGCCTGCTCCAGCTTTGCGTCATCGAGCCCTTCGGCCGTTCGCGAGAGATTGCCCATCTCCTCCTGCCACAAGGTCTGCTGCTGAACCGGGTGATCCCCCTCGCTCGGCACCTGACCGAGATCGAGCAGACGTTCGGCGCGGGTGGAATAGAACGCCCCGTTGGTGGCATCGGCACGGAACAGCGCCTGGAAGGCCTTGAACCCGGTCAGCCCCAGCGCGTGCGCCAGGCGAGTCAGACTGGAGGCATTGACGCCATGCTGCCGGGCCAGTGCCGAAATGCTCAGCGTCGCCGCCGGTTCCGGGGCTGCGAGCAACTGCTCCAGCAGCTTGAGGCCGCCCGGAGTCAACCTGGGCGCCTGAGCTTCTCCTCGGCGCGCGGCAATCGAGAGCGCCTGCAGGGCAGCTATCGATGTGGGGGGCGTGTCGAAACCATCGTGATCGGCCATGACCAGTCCCTCTTTTTCAGTTTTGTGAGGTTATACCTTTGCCCAGATATCGGCAAATATATTTTCAAAACAGGAAATAAATTTGCCAAGCTGGGTTCCGATTCAACGCGATGACGATTCCGATGCAACGCGATGACTCAGCCCGCTGCCTTGAACCCCTCTGCCTTACACGGGTCACAAGCTATAGAGTACGCGTAAACGACACGCCTGGAGACGCTTATGAAACGATGGTTAATGGCCGGTGCGCTGATGGCAGGCGCCTTTCTGGCGACGAGCGCCGTGTTCGCGGCGGACGACGCCGCCCGCCCGGACGACGGAAAGAACCCAGCCAACCCGCTGATCACTGACAAATGGAACTTTCGACCGTTGGTCGTGGTGACACCGGACGCAGGGCAGCCGGCCTATCGGCACCTGCGGCAACAGCTCGAAGAGACACGGGGAGCGTTCACCGACCGTGACATGCTGCTTTATACGGTCGAAGGAGACAGCGGCACGCGCCACGGCCAGCCGATGACGCCCTATGAAACCCGGGCGCTGCTGGAGGCACTGGGCGTCAGCCCCGATCAGGGCTTGACGACGATCCTGATCGGCAAGGATGGCGGCAAGAAGGTTCAGCTTCGAGGCGACGTCGACCTGGAGGAGATCTACGCCACCATCGACCGGATGCCGATGCGCCGGGCGGCCGAGAAATGATCGGCCACCCGGTGCATGGATGAGCGCTGGCGGCTAGCGCCAGCGCGCAAGCTGGCGCAGATAGCGCGTGCGCGCCTGATGCGGGGTGACCGGGGAGAGTCTGATCGTCGTGCCGGGGGCGCACTGCCCCAGCCGCGCGCAAGCGATAGGCGACAACGCACCGAGACGCGGATAGCCGCCAATGGTCTGGCGATCGTTTAGCAGGATGATCGGCTGTCCGTCCGGTGGCACCTGGACGGCGCCGAGCGGAATGCCTTCCGACACCATCCCGCCCGCCTGACAGCGCAGCACCGGGCCAGTCAGTCGCACGCCCATGCGATCGGCACGGCTATCCACCTGCCAGGGCTGATTGAAGGCGGCAAACAGGCTGGCGCCGTCGAAGTGGGCGATCTGTGCCCCGGTGACCAGCTCGAGCACGGCCTCGTCTGTCGGCATGGCGCATAAGGACGGCAGCTCCCGCAACGGCTCGCCCCTCTGCGGCGTCGACGATGCCGCGACCAGACGGTCTCCAACCTGGATCGCACTGCCCCGGCCATCGAGACCGCCCAGCTGTTCGCGAGCTACCGTCGACAGGCTGCCCATGAAGGGCGCCGCGTCGATCCCGCCCGGCAATGCCAGATAGGCGCGTAGCCCGGCCCTCGGCTGATCGAACGCGAGAACCTGACCCTGTTCGAGCGTGAAGCTGCCGTTGGCCGCCAGCGGCTCGCCGTCCCGCGTCGCGCCGAGATCGGCACCGGCGATGGCCAGTCGCAGCGTCCGTTCCGCCTTGAGCGCGAGCCCGCCGATGGCAATCTCGATACCGGCGGCGTCCGGCGCGTTGCCCAGAAGCCAGTTGGCCCATCCCAGCGAAATCCAGTCCAGCGCACCGCCCTGGGTCACGCCAAGATGGCGACAACCGAAGCGTCCCGCGTCCTGCACCAGGGCCAGCGGCCCCGTACGCTCGACGACGAGTGACGCCTGCGTGGGTTGCGTCGGGTTTGGCGTTCCGTTTCGTGCAGTAGTTGTCGTAACCTTCTGCGTGGTCGTCCGCGTCGCCATCAGCGCTCCTCCAGCGGCGTGGTATCGCCGCCCTGTTCGATAAAGGCTTCGCGACTGATCGGCTCGAAGCGCACTCGGTCACCGGGCCGGAAGAGGCTGATTTCGTCGCGATCGCGGTCGAACAGCTTGACGGCGGTACGGCCGAGAATGTTCCATCCGCCCGGAGAACGCATGGAGTAGATGGCAGTCTGGCGCTCGGCGATTCCCACGCTGCCTGCAGCCACTTTCTGGCGCGGCGTCTTCAACCGCGGCGTGGCCAGCGCCTCCTCGATCATGCCCATGAACGCATAACCGGGAGAGAATCCCAGCGCGAAGGCGCAGTAGTCGCGGCTGGTATGGCGTCGCACGATCTCGTCGGTATCGACACCCAGGCGCTCGGCGATCCTCGGGAGTTCAGGACCGACGCTTTCGTCGTACCAGACCGGGATGCGGTGTTCGCGCCCGGCCTCGGTCGAAGCCGGCTGCAAGCCGTGCAGGGCCTGCTGGACCCGCCTTCTGGCCTCGATGTGGGACAGCTGCTCGATGTCGTAATGCACCAGCAGCGTGGTATAGGACGGCACCAGATCGATCAGCGCCCCGCCGAGGCCTTCGCGCAAGGCGTTGTCGGCGGCCAGGATCCACGGCATGTGCGCCTCGTCGATGGCGTCGAACAGCCTGACGATCAGCGCATCCATACCCACCGTTTCCATTCGAAAAGAGGGCGAAAGAGCGGGGGAAGGCGATTGGCTCATGCGTCGGCTCATGCTTCAACCAGCTGCTGGAAGGCTTCACGGATGGCTTTGACCGCTGCGACCGATTCGGCATTGTCGCCATGAACGCACAGGGTATCCGCCGGCAGATGCAGCTTGCTGCCATCGCTTGCCGTCAGCGGCTCGCCTTTGGCCAGCGCCACGGCCTGATCGACGATGGCGCCGCGATCGTGATGCACGGCCCCCGGCAGGCGTCGCGACACCAGATGCCCCCTGGCATCGTAGGCACGGTCGGCGAAGGTCTCGAACCATAGCGTCACGCCCATTTCCGCCGCGAGTGCGCGTACCGGCTCGGGATTGGCGGTCGACATCACCAGCAGCGGCAGCTCGCGATCGTAACGGACGACGGCCTGCATCGCCGCGCGCAGCAGATCCAGATCCGCAGCCATGTCGTTGTAGAGCGCGCCGTGCGGCTTGACGTAACTGACCCGGGTGCCTTCGGCGCGGCAGAAGGCTTCCAGCGCTCCGATCTGGTAGAGCATCAGGTTCTCGACTTCCTGCGCCGAGCAGGCCATCGAACGGCGGCCGAACCCCACCAGATCGGGATAGCCCGGATGCGCGCCGATCCTCACGCCGTTGGCCACCGCCATCGCCACGGTCTTGCGCATCACGTCGGGATCGGAGGCGTGAAAGCCGCAGGCGATATTGGCGCAGTCGACGAAGGGCATCGCCTGATCGTCGAGGCCCAGCGCCCAGTTGCCGAAACTTTCACCCATGTCGCAGTTGAGCAGGGGCACGCGCATCGCTTCACCTCGTGTCGTTGTTGTCAGAGCGTATCGTCGTTGTCAGAACGTGTCGTCGTTGTCAGAACGTATCTTTGTTGCAAGAACGTATCTTTGTTGCACGAACGTATCGTCGATATAGGCACGCTGCCGGCGGGCAGCCTCATGGCACTTTAAGAAACCGCTGGCGAAAGGGTCCAATCGTTTTTCGCGATGCGCAGTATCGGCGCAATCTTTCATTCCGCCGTATGGCGCGTGCCGGTGCCCCTTGAGAGTTGACGTCGACGCCGGCGCGCCGAAGAATCAGCCTTCCTCGAATGCACCGCACGGGAAGGCACAGGGCCCGAATCTACCGAGAGAATCCGCCATGTTCGATTTCAAGGAGCTCGAAGCCTTCGTCTGGGTCGTCAGGCTGGGCTCGTTTCGCAAGGTGGCAGCGCGCCTGCATCTGACCCAGCCGTCGATTTCCGATCGCATCACTCGCCTGGAAGCCGCGGTCGGCGAATCGCTGCTCGACCGCGGCGCGCGGCCGGTACAACCGACACTGCGCGGGCGAGAGTTCTACGTCCACGCCGAACGCCTGTTGAACAACCGCGAAGAGGCACTGCAGCTGTTCCAGAATCAGGAGGATTTCTCCGGCACGCTGCGGCTAGGCGTGATCGAGACCATCGCCCACAGCTGGTTCAGTACCTTTCTGACCCAGCTGGCCGAGCGCCACCCGCAGCTCACCATCGAACTGACCGTCGATATCTCGCCGTTCCTTCATCAGCGTCTGGCGGACAACGATCTCGACATGATCTTCGCCATGGATGGCGTCGCGCCGGGGCTGTCGGTAACACAGCTGCCGCTGGCCACCTACGAGATGGGGCTGTTCGTGGCGCCACAGCACGCCGAGCGGCTGCACCATGGCGGTACACGCGCCATGTCCCGCCTCCCGTTCGTCTCGTTCAGCAAGCTGGCGCGCCCTTACAGCGAGCTCGTGACCTACCTGGCCGAGCTGGGTATCGACGACCCGAAGATCCACTGCGCCTCGACGCTGATGACCATCGCCCGCATGAGCATCGATGGCGTCGGCATCGGCTCGCTGCCCGTCTCCACCGTGGCGGATGCCTGCCAGCGCGGCGAACTGCTGCGGCTGGAGCTACCGGTGCCATTGCCGGCGATGGTCTACAACGCGATCTGGCGTACCAGCAGCTACCCGAGCTTCTGCCGAGGGGTTACCCAGCTCGCCCAGGACTGTGCCGCCCGCTACGCCCGCGACCATGCTGATGACGAGCTCCAGGGCAAGGTGAAAGCCTGGCCCGATAGTTCGGATAAGAATTAACGATTTGACGCCATCGCCGGCCAACTTGAAGAATGAAGATGTCTAATGTCTTGCACCCTTTGAATACCAACCTCTATCAATAACAACTCGAGGCCTGTCGATGCGCACACCCAACCTCTCTCTGTTGACGATTGCCATGGCCGGTTCACTGGCCATCGCGACGCCGGCTCTTGCCGCCCAGTGGAATCTCGCCTCTCCCTACGGCGATGCCAGCTTCCATACCCAGAACACCAAGCAGTTCGCCAAGGATGTCACCGAAGCGACCGACGGCGAGTTGACCATCACGGTCCATAGCGGCGGTTCGCTGATCAGCCACGCCGAGATCAAACCCTCCGTGCGTCGCGGCACCGTCCAGGCAGGCGAGATCTTCCTCTCCACGCTCTCCAACGAGTCGCCGATCTACGAAGTCGACACCCTTCCCGGCCTGGCCGGCAGCTACGCCGACGCCTACGACCTGTGGCAGGCCTCCAAGCCGATCATCACCGAGCTCTTCGCCAAGGAAGGATTGATGCCGCTGTACGCCGTGCCGTGGCCGGCACAGGGTATCTACACCGACTTCGAGCTGACCGATGCCGCCCAGTTCGAGGGCCTGCGGGTTCGCGCGCCGAACATCAATACCCAGCGTTTCGTCGAAAATCTGGGCGGCATCCCGACCCAGACCGAGGAAGCCGATATTCCCACCGCGTTCAGTACCGGTCGCGTCGACGCCATGATCACTTCCGTCTCTACCGGCAAATCGATGTCCGCGTGGGATTACGTGTCGAACTACAGCGATGCCAACCTGTGGCTGCCGAAGAACATCGTCTTCGTCAACAAGCGCGCCTTCGACCGCCTCGATGACGCCACGCAGAAGGCCGTTCTCGACGCCGCAGCCAAGGCCGAGCAGCGCGGCTGGCAGTTGAGCAAGGACGACAGCGCGCAGAGCGCCGAAGCGCTCGAGTCCCACGGCGTTACCGTGAGCGAGCCCAATACCGAGCTCAAGCAGCAGTTGCAGGCTGCTGGCCAGCAGCTATTCGAGGACTGGCAGTCGCGTGCCGGCGACCAGGCCAAGCAACTGGTCGACCGCTATCGCAAGCTTCAGGCCCAGCAGAGCCAGTAACGCCGGCTCTCCAACGCCATTCCAGATTCATTAGGCCCATCGACGATGGGCCTTACTGACTACTCGCAACCCGTGAGTTCCCGTGATGACGTTCAAACTCGATCCGCTCTACCGGCTGGGCGCCTGGGGCGCCGCGGCGTGCATGCTGGCGATCTGCGGCATGGTCACGTTTCAGGTGCTGCTGCGCTGTCTCGACGCGCTCCTGGTACTGGTCGGCGCCAGCCGCCTCGGCTACGAGATCAGCGGCGTCTCGGAAATCGCCTCCTATCTTCTGGTCGGCGCCACCTTTCTGAGTCTCGCCTACACCTTCACCCATTACGCCCATATTCGCGTCACGCTGGTCATCGCCCGATTGCCGGCGGCAGCCAGAGTCTGGTGCGAAGTGGCGTGCCTGGCGATCGCGCTGGCGCTCAGCGCGCTGCTCGGTTGGGAGGTGATCGGCCTGGTTCAGGAGAGCCTCGATTACGGCGATGTCTCCTCCGGGCTGATGGCGATCCCGCTATGGATACCCCAGACCGTCCTGGTCATCGGCCTGGCCCTGCTGTGCCTGGCACTGCTGGAAGCCCTGCTGACCACGCTGCGCCAGGCGCTGACGGCGCCCTCGAGCTACGTGGCCCCCGGCGATAACGACGACTTCGGTGGCGAGTGATTCCTTCGCCTGCTGATAACGCCTCCAACAAGAATCTGAACCGAGGTATCGACTCTTGCTCACGCTCAGTCTAGTCACCCTGCTTACGCTGGCGCTGCTGCTCGGCGGCGGCGTATGGATCGCCTTCGCCCTGCTCGGCACCGGCTGGATCGCGCTGACCGGCTTCTCGAGCTTCGAGGTCGGCCCCATTCTCGCCTCCGACTTCTGGGGCGCCAGCTACGGCTGGGACCTGACCGCCCTGCCGATGTTCGTGTGGATGGGCGAGATCCTGTTCCGCTCCGGGCTTGCCGACAACATGTTCCGCGCGCTGTCGCCCTGGCTCAATCGCCTTCCCGGACGGCTGCTGCATTCCAATATCATCGGCAGCGGCCTGTTCGCCGCCGTCTGCGGCTCCTCCGCGGCCACCTGCGCCACCGTCGGCAAGATGACGCTGCCGGAACTCGAACGCCGCGGCTACAGCGAGACACTGGCGATCGGTACGCTGGCCAGCGCGTCCACGCTGGGTCTTTTGATCCCGCCTTCGATCATGATGATCGTCTACGGCGTGGTCACCGAGCAGTCGATCTCGCGCCTGTTCATGGCAGGCGTAGGACCGGGCCTTCTGCTGCTGGCGCTGTTCATGCTCTATCTGGTGATCTGGTCGCTGACCGCCGGCAAGCATGGCGGCGCGGGTCACGCCGAAGCCTCGATGCCCTTTCTCGACAAGGTCAGGAACAGCTGGCGCCTGCTGCCGCTACTGGTGCTGATCGGCGGCATTCTCGGCAGTATCTATGGCGGGGTCGCCTCTCCTACCGAAGCCGCCGCTGTGGGTGTAGTGCTGTCGATGGTGATCGCGCGCTGCAACGGTCACTTCGACAAGTCGATCTTCCTGGAGTCGATGTTTGCCGGGCTGCGCACGTCATGCATGATCGCGTTCATCATCGCCGGCGCCTCGTTCCTGTCGTCGGCCATGAGCTTCACTCAACTGCCGACCCAACTGGCCAGCGCCATTGCCGCGATGGGGCTGTCGCCCAACGTGCTGCTGGTGATGCTGACCCTGTTCCTGCTGGTGCTGGGCTGCTTCCTCGACGGAATTTCCCTGATCCTGCTGGTGACCTCGATCATCATGCCGCTGATCAACGCCGCCGGTATCGATCCGATCTGGTTCGGTATCTATCTGGTGATCGTGGTCGAGATCTCGCAGATCACGCCCCCGGTCGGCTTCAACCTGTTCGTGATCCAGGGGCTCACCGGCAAGAACATCTTCACCATCGCCAAGGCGACGCTGCCGTTCTTCCTGCTGATGCTGTTCGCCATCGTGCTGATGCGGGCGTTTCCGGAGATCGTGCTGTACCTGCCACAAGCCATGAACCGCTGACGCCGCGAGCCGCGTGCCGCGTGCCGCGAAGGACACGGTCCCCCGTGACGAAAAATGCCGGCGATAACGTCGCCGGCATTTTTCGCTCGAAGCTCGAAGCTCGAAGCCCGTCAGCCTACTCGACGAAGTCCTCCACCGTGTGCCGGTAGCCCAGCATCAGCGAGTCGGCGACGTGGCGGAACGGGCTGACATCGACATCCGAGCGGCCTTCGGCGATCAGGTCTGCGAAACGTTGGTAAAGCCCGGCGTATTCGGCATCCGGACCTTCTTCCTGCAGTTCGCCATCGATCAGCAGTCGTCTGCCGCCCGCTTCCAGCGTCAGCCGGCCGGCGTCGGTGTCGACATGGATCTCCCAGGTCGGCGGGGTGCCCTGCTGGCGAAAATCGAACTCGGCATGGATCGGTATGTCATCGCTATCGACGAAGTCCAGCGACGCGGCGATCGGCGTCTGGCGGTTCCCCGGCACCTGCAACTGGGCGTCGACCAGATGAAACGGCGTCGGCAGGATCTCGGTCGCGATCGACAGCGCATTGATGCCGGGATCGAACACGCCCATGCCGCCGGGCTGCCAGATCCACGCCTGCCCCGGGTGCCAGACACGCACGTCTTCCTTCCACTCGATATCGACACGGCGAATCCGGCGCTCTGCCAGCCAGCGCTTCGCTCCCGCCACGCCGTGGGCATGCCGGGAGTGCCAGGACGCGAACAGCGTCACGCCGTGGCGTTCGGCATCTTCGCGTAGCGTTTCGATTTCGGCCAGCGTCGCCGCGGGCGGCTTCTCCAGCATCACATGCTTGCCGTGGGCCATGGCCAGACGCGCCTGCGCCGTGCGGACACCGGCAGGGGTGCAGAGCGCAACTGCGTCGATTTCCGGGCCCTGGTCGAGCAGGGCTTCGAGGCTTTCGAAATTCGCCACATCGGGCACGGATGCGTTAGGGCTGGCGACGGCCGTCAGCTGGAGATGGGCGTCGTTATCGATCGCCGGATGATGCTGATCGCGGGCGATCTTGCCGTAGCCCACGATCGCGAGACGAAGGGTATCCATGACAGATCCTTGTAAAAAACAACCTTGAGATATCGCAGCTCGGCGAGACTCCTTCGACATAGCAGATAGACGATGACAGCGATGAGCGCCGAGACGAGGACGATCATGACATCGCGGGGAACCGGCTCCAATCCTTCTTTAGCCATGACGGTGGCCGGACTTGGGCATCCGGCCGATCACTGGCGCCGAGTCGGGCCTTGAAGAACACCTGGCCCTACTTTTTTTGATGGCGCAATGCCGCCTCCAGCACTTTCGCCACGTGCAGCGCTTCCCGTCCGGCGCCATCGAGAATCTGGTGTCGGCAACTGGTGCCGTCCGCCACGATCCAGGCGTCCTCCCCGGCCTCGCGAACCGCCGGCAGCAGCGAAAGCTCCGCCATCTGCTGCGAGGCTTCGATATGCTCCGCCTCGTAACCGAAGCTGCCCGCCATACCGCAACACGAAGAGACGATCGCCTCGACCTCAAGGTCGGGAATCCAGTTCAGCACCGTCATGACCGGCGTAAAGGCATCGAACGCCTTCTGATGGCAGTGACCATGGACCTTGGCTCGGCTGACCGCCAGCGGCTCGAGTGCCAGGTTCAGCCTTCCCGCCTGCTTCTCCGCGACCAGGAACTCCTCGAACAGCATGGCGGCTTCTGCCAGCCGACGAGCTTCGTCGCCAAAGCCCTCGTCATCAAAACCATAGTGCAGGAACTCATCGCGCAGCGTGAGCAGACACGAGGGCTCGAGCCCGACGATCTTTACGCCCCGGGCCACGAACGGCATCAACGCATCCAGGGTGCGACGCGCTTCCTGCCGGGCTCGATCGACACGACCGGCGGCCAGGTAGGTCCTGCCGCAGCACAGCGGTCGTTCGCCCTCACGGACATTGAAATGGACCCGATAATCCGCGGCTTCCAGCACGCGCCGCGCCGCACTAGCGTTATCGGCCTCGAAATAGTTGTTGAAGGTATCGACGAACAGCACCACCTCCCCGGCCGTCACCGAGGCGGGAGTTTCGTGCCGTGCCGCGCGCAGATAGTCACCGCTGAACACCGGTAGCGAGCGCGCCTCGGCGAAGCCCAGCCAGCGCTTGGCGCGCCCGCCGAGCCATGTCACGCGCTCCAGCCGAGAGGCAACACCGCCGACATGACGCATCCAGGGCGCGTAGCGCGGCAGTTCGGATACCAGCTTGTCTCGCCATCCCAGACCACGCTCCTTGGCCCGTGCGGCACGCGCCTCGATCTTGAACTTGGCCATGTCGACGCCGGTCGGGCAGTCGCGCTTGCAGCCCTTGCAGGAGACGCAAAGATCCAGCGCTTCGGCGACTTCGTCGCTGGCCAGGCCCTGATCGCCGATCTTCCCCGACAGCACCAGTCGCAGGGTATTGGCGCGGCCCCGCGTCAGGTGGCGCTCGTCGCGGCTGATCCGATAGCTCGGGCACATGGTGCCGGCGTCGAACTTGCGGCAATGGCCGTTGTTGTTGCACATCTCCACGGCCTTGGCGAGACCGTGGGCCGGATCGCCGCCGCTGCCGGGTTCGCCCAGCTCGCCACTCAGCGGATCGCGGGTCACGTCCCAGGCCGACCAGTCCAGCTCGGTCGCCACCGGAATGATCTGGTGATCGCTGGGAAAACGGAACAGCCGGGCATCGTCCATCTTCGGCGTATCGACGATCTTGTTGGGGTTGAAGCGATTGTCCGGATCGAACAGCCGCTTGATCTCGCCGAAGGCGGCGTTGAGCTCGGCTCCGAACTGCCACGCCACCCACTCGCCGCGACAGATGCCGTCGCCGTGTTCCCCGGAATAGGCCCCCTTGTAGCGGCGGACCAGCTCCGATGCCTCCTCGGCGATGGCGCGCATCTTGGCGGCGCCGCCACGGCGCATGTCGAGAATCGGCCGCACGTGGAGCGTGCCGACGCTGGCATGTGCGTACCAGGTACCCTCGGTGCCGTGGCGATGGAAGACGTCGGTCAGTTGCTCGGTATATTCCGCCAGATGTTCCAGCGGCACGGCGCAATCCTCGATGAACGATACCGGTTTGCCGTCGCCTTTCATGCTCATCATGATGTTGAGGCCGGCCTTGCGCACGTTCCACAGCGCCGACTGTTCGGCGCCGGTTTCCAGCCCGACGACGCTGTCCGGCAAGCTCAGGTCGCCCATCAAGGTCTTGAGCGCTTCCAGCTGGCGCAGCTGCGAGTCGCGCTCTTCGCCAGCGAATTCCACCAGCAACAGCGCGTCCGGACGCCCGATCAGCGACTTCTCCACCGTCGGCCGGAAGGCCGGGTTCTCCAGTGCCAGTTCGATCATGGTGCGATCGACCAGCTCCACCGCGGCGGGACCCAGCTTGACGATATGCTGGGTCATGTCCATCGCCTGGTAGAAGGTCGGGAAGTTGACCACGCCGAGCACCTTGTGCACCGGCAGCGGCGAGAGCTTCAGCTTGAGCCGGCGGGTGAAGGCCAGCGTCCCTTCCGAGCCGATCAGCAGGTGGGCGAAGTTGGCCCGCCCCTCGGCATCGTAGGGAATCGGGTTGCGGCAGTCGAACAGGTCCAGGTTGTAACCACCGACCCGGCGCAGCACCTGAGGATAGTGCTCGCGGATCGCTGCCGCCTCGCGATGGATAATGGCCGACACCGAATCGGCCAGACCCGCCAGCGTCGAGCCGGGTCCGATCTCGTCGAGAAAGCCGAAATTCGCCTCTCGCCCGTCCGCCAGCGTCGCCTCGAGCCCCAGCACGTTGTGGACCA
The DNA here is from genome assembly GCF_001858555.1 of Salinicola sp. MIT1003. Lineage (NCBI taxonomy): Bacteria > Pseudomonadati > Pseudomonadota > Gammaproteobacteria > Oceanospirillales > Halomonadaceae > Salinicola > Salinicola sp. MIT1003. The sequence continues at coordinate 110,176 of NZ_MCAP01000055.1, read as the reverse complement.
TGTTGCCGTAGCGGATCGAGCGCGAACCGCAGGAGTTGTTGCCGGCCATGCCGCCGAGCGTACACTGCGCCGAGGTGGAAACGTCCACCGGGAACCAGAGCCCGTGGGGCTTGAGCCAGGCGTTGAGATGGTCGAGCACCACGCCGGGCTCGACCGTGACGGTGCGCGCTTCGACGTCGAGATCGCCGATGCCGGTCAGCCAGCGGCTGGTATCGATCACCAGCGCCTCGTTGACCGTCTGCCCGCACTGGCTGGTGCCGCCGCCCCGCGGCAGCACCGGCGCGCCGACGTCCCGCGCAATATCCAGTGCCAGCGCCAGATCCTCCTGATCTTTCGGCACGACGACGCCCAGCGGCATGATCTGATAGATCGAGGCGTCGGTGGCATAGCGTCCTCTGGACCCGGCATCGAACGCCACTTCGCCTTTCAGTTCACGACGCAGCCGACTCTCGAATTCACTCATGGCGGCGGTTCTGGGCTGCCGCGTCGTTCTCCGTCGCGGTGCCTCCTTTTGCCGTGGCTCCTTTTGCCCTCCAACAGGGCTTTTCGGCATCACGCTCATGGCGATCTCCTCTCAGGCGCGAACGGCACCAGCCTGTGATTGAGCCATCGATGCACCAGCCGCCAGCTTGCGAGCCGCCGGCGTGCCGGGGGCCGGATTGTCGGCGAAGAAGTCCAGCGCGGCCTGCACGCCACTGCCGAACAGCTCGACCCCGCAGAGCTTGAGCCCCGCTTCGCAGCCGCCGAGGGTGGCGATCAGGGTCAGATCGTTGCAGTCGCCGAGATGGCCGATACGGAACATGCGCCCCTTGGCCTTGCCGAGCCCGGTGCCCAGCGACAGGTCGAAGCGATCGTAAATGGTTCGACGGACCTCGTCGGCATCGATCCCTTCCGGCACCACGACTCCCGTCAATACCGGCGAATAGAGCGCCGGCTCCTGGCACTGGATTTCCAGCCCCCAGGCGTTGACCGCGCGACGCACGCCTTCGCCCCAGCGCTCGTGGCGGGCGAAGACCTGATCCAGGCCTTCTTCCAGCAGCATGTCCAGCGCTTCGTTGAGGCCGTAGAGCAGGTTGGTGTTGGGCGTGTAGGGCCAGTAACCGTTGGCGTTGCCGGTGAGAATCTCGTCCCAGGCCCAGAAGCTCCTAGGCATGGTCGAGCGGCGGCTGGCCTCGATTGCCTTGGGCGACAGCGCGTTGAAACTGATCCCGGGCGGCAGCATCAACCCTTTCTGCGAGCCGGACACGGTGACATCGACGCCCCACTCGTCGTGGCGATAGTCGGCGCTCGCCAATCCCGAGATGGTATCGACCATCAGCAGCGCCGGGTGTCCGGCGGCGTCGATGGCCCGGCGCACGGCGGCGATATCGCTGGTGACCCCGGTGGACGTTTCGTTGTGTACCACGCACACCGCCTTGATCCGGTGCTCGCCGTCATTGCGCAAGCGCTCTTCGATGAGCTGCGGTTGCACGCCGCATCGCCAGCTCTGCGACGCGGGCAAAGTCAGGAATTCCGGCTCGAGCCCGAGTCGAAGCGCCATCTGCTTCCACAGCGTGGCGAAGTGCCCGGTCTCGAACATCAATACCGAGTCGCCTGGGCTCAAGGTATTGGAAAGCGCCGCCTCCCATGCGCCCGTCCCCGAGGCCGGGTAGATGATGACCGGGTGTTCGGTCTTGAAGATCTTCTTGATTTTTCCCAGCACCTCGAGCCCCAACTCGCCAAATTCCGGGCCTCGGTGATCGATGGTGGGCAGACTCATTGCCCGCAGGATGCGATCCGGTACGGGGGACGGCCCCGGGATCTGCAGAAAATGGCGGCCGGAGGGATGTTGGTCGAGCTTGAGCATGGCGGCATCTCCAGGAGTGAAGCGACAGGCCGCTTCACATGGTTTTTTGCATTCATTACGCAATATGCCGGATAATCGCCCGCTGACAAACCTCGACATAAGTCGCAGCTCATCGCGCCAAACGTTGTTGAAGTCGCTTTCCAATAGCCGCCGCTACGGCGCAGTAGCCAGCGCCGAACGCTTGCGATAGAAAGAAGAGAAGACCGAACAGGGTTCAATGCATGCAAACATCCGATGACACCGAGCTCGATACCCAGACGCGGCCATTGCGAATCCAGCGCGCCGCCCTGCACGACAAGATCGTGGAGCGTCTCCACGACCTGATTACCGAAGGTGGCCTCGAGCCCGGCGAGCGTATCAACGAACGTGAACTGGCGGACCGGCTGGCGGTTTCGCGCACGCCCTTGAGGGAAGCATTGCGCGTGCTGGCCGCCGAAAAGCTGGTGACGATCTCCCCCAACTATGGCACTTTCGTGACCCGCATGACACGCCAGGAAATCTGCGACACCTTCGAGCTGATGAGCGCGCTGGAGCGCTTTTCCGGGGAACTGGCCTGTCTCAGGATCACTGCGGAAGAGCTGGCCGAGGTCCGCGCGGCCCACGAGGCGATGCTCGGCCACTGGCAGCGCCAGGATCTATCGGCTTACTACCATGCCAACCAGCGCATTCACGACCTGATCAACCGTGCGGCGCGCAACGATGCCCTGCGTCAGACCTATCTCTCGCTCAATCGGCGCCTTCACCCGCTGCGGCTCTCCTCCAACCGCTCGGAAGCCAAGTGGCGCAAGGCAGTGGAGGAACATCGCGAGATGATGGCCGCGCTGGGCGCTCGCGACGGAACACGGCTCGGCACGCTGATGGAGCGTCACCTGCTGGAAAAGCGAGACGCCGTGCTGGCCGACTGGAAAGACGCGGAATAGAACGACGGAATCACTCCAGCCGTCGCAGAAAGGCAGTACCGCCGAGGTTGCGCATCTGGCGCTGGATCCAGGCTGCACGCTGCTGAACGTAAGCGGAGGGCTGGGAAGCGCTCCAGCCGCGCGGGTTGGGCAGAATCGCGGCGAGCCGGCTGGCCTGGGAAACGCTGAGGTTGGCCGCGGAGGTGCCGAAATAGTGCTGCGCCGCCGCCTCCAGCCCGAACACGCCGGTATCCCATTCGGCAATGTTGAGATAGACCTCCAGAATGCGCTGCTTGGGCCACAGCGCTTCGAGCAGCAGCGTGAACCACGCCTCGAGCCCCTTGCGGATCCAGCTGCGCCCCGTCCACAGGAAGAGGTTGCGGGCCGTCTGCTGGGTCAGCGTGCTGGCGCCACGAAGATCGCCGCCGTCCGACCAGTTGGCGAGCGAACGCTTGATCTGCGCCACATCGAAACCCCAGTGGTCCGGGAAGCGCTGATCCTCCCCCGCCATCACTGCCACCTTGGCGTTGTCGGAGAGCCGGGACCACGGCTCCCACTGCTGCTCGATGGTCAGGTTCTCGCCCTGGAACCAGGAGCTCACCTTGCGCTCCGCCATCACCATGGAGCCGAACACCGGCACGAAGCGGAACACCAGCACGAAAAATACCGATAGCCCGACGAAAGCCGCGATGGCGATCAATGAATAGCGGAGGAACGTGCGCGGCCAACCTGAGGGCATGGACAAGAGCTCTTGGTCGAAAGACTAGGAGCCTAGTATAACAAGGGCCTGCCGGCATGGGTCCGGTAAGCGCAAGACTACTAAGCGCAAGACTACGGTCATAGACAAACACGCTCGCAGACAACCACGGAGGAAGCGACATGACCATCGAAGACTTCATCCGCGAATTCAGCCAGCGCGACGGCAGCGATTCGTCGCTGTCGTCGCGACGCCGGGCGTATGAGGCGCTACATGCGCGGCGGCGCGTGGCCGATCCGGCCGGCATGCAGATCTCCGACGAAGGCATCGGCGGGGTCGATGTGCGCCGCTTCCGCCCTGCCGGCTGCGTCGAAGGCAATGTCGTCTACCTGCACGGCGGCGGATGGAGCCTGGGCTCGATCGACAGCCATCACGGCATTACCGCGAGCCTGGCCGAACGCCTACGGCGGGAGGTGATCAGCGTCGATTACCGGCTGCTGCCGGAGGCCACCTACGCCGAAGCGCTGGCCGACTGCCGTGCGGTCGTCGAGGCCGTTGGCCCGGTGGCGGTGATCGGCGACAGCGCCGGCGGCAGGTTGGCGATCGATGTCGCCCACACCAGCGAATGGAAAGGGTTGCTCGGATTGATCTACCCGGTCGTGGGTACGCCCACCGTCGAGACGCTGGGGGAAGACGGGCCGCTGCTGTCGCGAGCGGACATTCTGTCGCTGTGGCAGATGGCGGCGCCTGACGCGCCCGATGTCGACGCCGCCGTACCTCCGGCCAAGGTCATCGAGGCACTGGCCGTGGAGCGCGATCCGCTGACGCGACCGCTTGAGCAGGCGATCGAATCCTGGCGCCGGAATGGCGCTTCGGTCGGCTATCGTTGCGCGCCGGACATGGTACACGCCGCCCTGCACGGACATGGCGATCTGCCGGAAATGCAAACCGCCTGGCAGGACTTCTGCCAGGCGGTCGAAAAGCGACTCAGCGCCGATTCATAGAAGGTGCCAGTCGTAGAAGATGCCAATCACAGAGGGTGCCAGAGGCGTTCAGCTACCCAGCTGCGCCTTGACCGCGTCGATGGCCGGCTCGCCATCCCTGGTGGTGACGCCATCCAGCCACTGGGCAACGGTATCGTAGTGATCGCGAATCCACTCGCTGGCAACCTCGTCGGCCGGGCGCTCCTCGTGACTGTACTCGTAGACCCAGTCGTTCTGAGCTTCGATATCGACCTGATACTGGGAAAGGAAGCGATAGAGGTTGGCATCCTTCGATTTCAGATCAGCTGGCACTACGGTCCACACCGTGCTGAGAATATCCGCCGTGCCGCTATCGTCAGAATCCTCCAGATAGTAGAGATCATAGCTGACGTTCATCCAGTGCGGTTCCCAGCCGACGAACGTGACCCACTGCTTGTCGCTGATCTTCTGGTCGGCGTACGCCAGCATGGCAGATGTCGAACTTTCCCGTAGCTGCCAGTCGCCCAGCCCGGCCGCGTCTTCGTCGATCGCGGCGAGGATCGCATCGTTGATGCCGGTACCGGCCTCGATGCCCTGGATCTCGCCGTTGAAGCGATCCTTGTAGCGATCGAGATCGGCCACGCTGTTCACGCCCGCCTCGTGAACGTACTCCGGCACCACCAGCCCGGAATTGGCGTTGCTGATGTTCTTGGCTACCTTGTCGACCTTGTCGTCGGCCACCAGCGGCTCGATCATCTCCTCCTCGATCGGATACCAGCCGCCCAGGTAGACATCCAGGTCATCGTTGGCCAGACCGTTGAGAATGACGCCGACGGCCAGCTCGTTCTGCTGGATCTGGTAACCCATCGCCTCGAGGATCTGCGAGGCGACTTCGGACTTCACCGTCACCCCCGGCCACGGCGGCACGCCAAAGCGTACGGTATCGAGATCGGCCTGCGCCGATCCGGCTGCCAGCAGCGTCAGCGGCAGTGCGGCAGCCATGACCCGGCGTTTCACGTTCGAATGACCCATGAAGCGTCTCCTTGAAGTTGTTATCGAATGGAACTCCTCTACTACTCTGCCGATTCAGGAGACAATGAATTGACCGGAAGCGACGCAAAATACGCACCAATCGTCATCGGTAGCCGGTAAGCGCTGTCATCGCATCCGCCGCGCTCGAAGCGCAAAGACAAAAAAGCCCGCCTGCGCATCGGCCAGGCGGGCCAGGATTCGATCGATATCGCGATTGACGCCCCGTCACCGCTTGGCGTACAGCCGCTCGGCGTGATAACGCAGGTGGTCGTCGATGAAGCTGGCGATGAAGAAATAGCTGTGGTCATAGCCGGGATGCCGGCGCAGCGTCAGCGGATGGTCGTGCTCTTCACAGACCGCCTCCAGCCGCTCGGGCTTGAGCTGCTCCTCGAGGAAGTTGTCCGCCTCGCCCTGATCGATGAACAGCGGCTGACGCGACGACCCCTTGGCAACGAGCTCGCAGGTATCGTACTGCGTGCGCAGGCCGACATCGTCGCCCAGATAGTTCTCGAACGCCTTCTGGCCCCACGGCACCTGGCTCGGATTGACGATCGGCGCGAATGCCGAGACCGCGGCATAGCGGCCCGGCTGGCGCAGCGCCAGCACCAGCGCACCGTGTCCGCCCATCGAATGCCCGCTGATCGATTCGCGGCCATTGACCGGGAAGTGCAGCCGCACCACCGAGGGCAGCTCTTCGGTGACGTAATCGTACATCCGGTAGTGCTTCGACCACGGTTCCCGCTTCGCGTTGAGATAGAAGCCGGCGCCGGAGCCGAAATCGTAGCTGTCGTGTTCGCCGGGCAGATCCAGGCCGCGCGGGCTGGTATCCGGACACACGATCGCGATGCCGAGCTCGGCAGCCATCCTCTGCGCGCCGGCCTTCTGCATGAAGTTCTCGTCGTTGCAGGTCAGACCGGAGAGCCACCACATCAGCGGCACCCGGCCCTCTTCGGCCTGCGGCGGCAGATAGATCGCGAAAATCATGTCGCAATCCAGCGCCCGCGAGTAATGCTTGTAGCGCTTGACCCAGCCACCGAAGCTCTTGGTTGCCGAGACCAGTTCCAACTGTTCGCTCATCGACATGACGCTCTCCTTGGCTTTCTATCCATGCGCCCCGAAACCGGCGCCTACTCTCCATGCGCCCCAAAACCGGGCTTTTGCGCTTTTGATCTGCGCTCGTAGCTCGTAGCTCGTGGCTCGTGGCTCGTGGCTCGTGGCTCAAAAATGCAGAACGGTACGGATGCTCTTGCCCGCATGCAGCAGCTCGAAGGCTTCGTTGATCCGATCGAACGGCATGTCGTGGGTCACGAACTCGTCGATCTTGATCTCGCCGTCCATGTAGCGCTGGACGTAACCCGGCAGCTCGGTGCGGCCCTTGACGCCACCGAAGGCAGAACCCTTCCAGACACGGCCGGTCACCAGCTGGAACGGGCGGGTAGAGATCTCCTCGCCGGCACCGGCGACACCGATGATGATCGATTCGCCCCAGCCCTTGTGGCAGCACTCCAGTGCCGAACGCATCACGTTGACGTTGCCGATGCACTCGAACGAATAGTCGACGCCACCGTCAGTGAGATCGACGATCACCTGCTGGATCGGATCGCTGTAATCCTTGGGATTGACGAATTCGGTCGCCCCGAACTGGCGCGCCAGCTCGAACTTGTCCGGGTTCACGTCGATCGCGATGATGCGCGAGGCCTTGGCCATCTGCGCGCCCTGTATTACCGCCAGGCCGATGGCACCCAGCCCGAACACGGCAACGGTCGCGCCCGGCTCGACCTTGGCGGTGTTGAGAACGGCGCCGATACCGGTGGTGACACCGCAGCCCAGCAGACAGATCTTGTCCAGCGGCGCTTCCTTCGACACCTTGGCCAGCGAGACTTCCGGCAGCACGGTGTACTCGGAGAAGGTCGACGTGCCCATGTAATGGTGCAGCGAGGTGCCATTCTTGGAGAAGCGCGTGGTGCCATCCGGCATCAGGCCCTTGCCCTGGGTCGCGCGGACGGCGCCGCACAGGTTGGTCTTGCCCGAGAGGCAGAACTTGCATTTGCCGCACTCGGCGGTATAGAGCGGGATGACGTGATCGCCGGGTTTCAGGCCGGTGACGCCCTCGCCCACCTCTTCGACGATACCGGCGCCTTCATGGCCCAGCACCGACGGAAACAGACCCTCGGGATCTTTGCCGGAGAGCGTGTAGGCATCGGTATGACAGACGCTGGTGGCAACGATGCGGACCATGACTTCGCCCGCCTTGGGGCCCTGCACATCGATCTCTTCCAGCGAGAGCGGCTTGCCTGCTTCCCAGGCGACTGCGGCACGCGATTTCATCGGGCTATCTCCCTTTGCGCTTGAATGCTTGGATTCGAGGGGTCGCACGTCGTTCGACTGATGACATGGCGACGGGTTTTGCGTCAGTCTAGGCGTTCGCCGCCAGGCAATAAACCTGGCATTCGGCACATGATTATTGCCATGTAGCAACAATCGTTCTCGTAACAGTCGGAAGGAGTCGCCATGTCGCGCTGGGAGGGTATCGAGGCTTTCGTCGCCGTGGTGCGTCTGGGTACGTTCTCTCGCGCCGCCCAGTCGCTGAAGGTTTCCAATTCCCATGTCAGTCGGCTGGTCAGCCAGCTGGAGCAGTCGTTGGGAACGCCACTACTCTATCGGACAACCCGCCAGATTCGGCTGACCGATGGCGGTGCGATCTACTACGAGCACTGCCGGTCGCTGCTCGACGGCTTCGCCGAGGCCGAGGCCGCGCTCAACGAACTGCAGTCCCAGCCCCAGGGAAGACTCGCCATCAGCTGTGCGACCACCTTCGGCGAGCGCTACATCGCACCGCTGGTCAACGATTTCCATTGTCGCTATCCGCAGCTCGATGTACGCCTGCACTTCACCAACCGTACCGTCGAGCTGATCGACGAAGGCTTCGATGTCGCCATTCGCATGGGCGTGCTCAAAGATTCTAGCCTGCTGGCCAGACGGCTCTGCCAGCGCCGCGAGTATGTCGTCGGCGCGCCCGACTACTTCCAGCGGCGACCGACACCGCACAGCCTTTCCGAACTCGCCCACCACAACTGCCTGGTCGGATCGCGGGATAGCTGGCTGTTCCGGGTCGATGGTCAACGCCGCGAAATCCGAGTGTCGGGGAATTGGCGCGGCAATTCCGGTCCGGCGCTGCTGGATGCGGCCTGCAAGGGAATCGGGCTGGCCCAGTTGCCGGATTACTATGTCGAGACGGCGATTCAGCAAGGCCGTCTGATGGCCGTGCTCGATCGCTACCAGTTTACCGATACCGCCGTCTGGGCGGTCTACCCGCGCCACCGCCAGCTCTCGTCCAAGATTCGTCTGTTGGTCGATTTCCTGTCGGCGAGACTGCCCGAGGCGATTGCCGGAGACGGCCGCGATTCGCCGATACCGGACGTCACGGCCGCTGAGCTGCCATCGCCAGAGACGCCATCGTCCAAGACGTCAGAAGCCCAGCGCTAGAAAACAGGGAGATCAGGGATAAGGCAGGTCGGTGGCAGGCAGGTGGATCAATGATTGAAGAAATGATCGATGCCATCGTTGAGATAGGCGTCGCCGAATTCGGCCTCCCGCGCCAGCGCCTCGGGGTCGGGCAGCTCGATACGCTGGCGCGAGCGCAGCAGCAGCCCTTCCTCGCGGAAGGCGGTCAGGGTCCGGCTCACGTGCACCGACGACAGCCCCAGCGCATCGCCGAGATGCTGCTGGGACAGCGGTAGACGAATGCTGTTGCCCTGGCGTGCCTTGGTGCGCTCCAGGCGCACGTACATTTCGTAGATCAGATGAGCCAGACGCTGACGCGCGCTGCGTCGGGCGAGGTTGACGAGACGCTCGGTCAACAGGGCCTGCTGATGAGACGAGATGGCAAAGAAGATGGTCGACAGCATCAGCGATTCGCGGAAGACGTTGATCAGGCGCCGATGGGGAAAATGGCACACGACGCCATCCTCGAGCATGGCGACGCCGGTCAGGCGCTCCTTGAAGGCAAATTCCCGCAGCCCAATGATATCGCCGGGCAGATAGATCTCGAGAATCTGTCGGGAGCCATCTTCCATGTAGCGAAAAGAGTAGGCCCACCCCTTGCTGAGCGTACAGAACTCGCGCGCCGGATCCCCCTCCTGCCACAAAATCTCGTCGGCCTTGACCTCGGTCGGGCTCTGCTCGAGCTCGACCAGCAACGCTTCATCGTTTTTGGAAAGCTCACCGTAATGCTTGAAATGACGGACGATACAACTGTCTTGGCTCATTACCCTTGCCCTTGTTCATGCTTTTAGCGATCGCCAGATTACGGAAATCGATATTGGCATAGCCAGCCAGGATTGTCGTTATCCCGCGTCAGGGATCACGATCCAAGCACAAGACTTGAGACACTTCTGTCAATTTCAAGATTGAAAAGACTCAACATTCGATGATGTTCACCGCCAGTCCGCCGCGGGAAGTCTCCTTGTATTTATCCTGCATGTCGCGCCCGGTCTCGCGCATGGTCCGAATGACCTTGTCGAGAGAGACGAAATGCTCGCCGTCGCCGCAGAGCGCCATCTGCGCGGCGTTGATGGCCTTGACCGCCGCAATCGCGTTGCGCTCGATGCAGGGCACCTGGACCAGCCCGGCGATGGGATCGCAGGTCAGCCCCAGGTTGTGTTCGAGCCCGATTTCGGCGGCGTTCTCGACCTGGGCCGGGGTGCCCCCCATCAACTCCGCCAGTCCGGCGGCAGCCATTGCGCAGGCCGAGCCGACCTCGCCCTGACAGCCTACTTCCGCCCCGGAGATCGAGGCGTTGGTCTTGCACAGAATGCCGATCGCGCCGGCGGTCAGAAGGAAACGCACGACGTCCCGCTCGCAGGCATCCGGCTGGAATTTCATGTAGTAGTGCAGCACGGCAGGCACGATCCCCGCGGCCCCGTTGGTCGGCGCGGTGACCATTCGGCGGCCGGCGGCGTTCTCCTCGTTGACCGCCAGCGCGAACAGGTTGACCCAGTCCATCGCCGAGAAGGTACTGGCGATCAGGCTCTTCTCGTTGTCCAGCGCCATCAGGCGCCGATGCAGCGCCGGGGCGCGACGCCTCACGTTCAGCCCGCCGGGCAGCACGCCCTGCTGGTCCAGCCCGCTATCGACACACGCTTTCATCGCCAGCCATATCTTCCAGAGCCCGTCGCGGACGTCCGACTCGCTGCGCCAGACCTGCTCGTTGGCCAGCATCACGTCGCTGATGGAAAGCTTTTCACGACGGCAGATATCGAGCAGCTCGACGGCATTCCTGAACGGGCATGGCACCTTCACCGTGGAGGTGACGGCATCGCCCTGGGCCGCCTGCTCGGCATCGACGACGAAACCGCCGCCGACCGAGTAATAGGTGTTGTCGTGGATGACGCCGTGATCGTCGGAGGCGACCAGGCGCAAGGCGTTGGTATGGTAGTCGAGAATCTCGTCGCACCATTCGATATCCCGCACCGGATCGAATGCCACCGCGTGCACGCCTGCCAGCTTCAGCTCTCCGCCCCGCGCCATTGCCGCCAGCTTGAGCGCCAGGTCGTCGGGATCGACGGTCAACGGGCGCTCTCCCATGAGGCCCCCGATCACCGCGCTATCCGTGTTGTGCCCCTTGCCAGTGGCCGATAGCGAGCCGTAGAGCGTGACCGACACCCTTGTCACCGCGTGCAGCAGCTCGCGGTCGCGCAGGGTCGCGACGAAATCATGGGCAGCCTGCATCGGTCCGACCGTATGCGAACTGGAAGGCCCGATGCCAATCTTGAACAGATCGAACACGCTGAATGTCATGTGACTACCTCTGATGTCGCTCGGGCGCCAGAATCCGTCGTTCCTGGAACTGGCGCATGATGTAGTTTGACTTCAGTCTGGCCGCCGGTTAAACCGGAAACAATCGATAAAAACTGCCAATACCTATAGCCTTGCTAAACCATGATCCAGTCACTCAATGCTCAGACCCATGCCTGGCTGAAAGTCTTCGCCGTCAGTGCCCGCCTCCTGTCGTTCACCCGGGCAGCAGAGGAGCTTCATGTCACCACCGGCGCGGTCAGCCAGCAGATCAAGCAGCTGGAAGAGCGGCTCGGGTTTCGTCTGTTCAGGCGTCTGCCGCGCCAGCTGGCGTTGACGGAAGAAGGGGAACGGCTGGCCCGGGTCGTCGCCCAGGCTTACGATGCCGTCGGGCTGGAGGTCGATCGCCTGCGCGGCGGGGTCATGAGCGGCGTGCTCAGGCTACGCTGCCTGCCGTCGTTTCTGGCCAAGTGGCTGATGCCGAGACTGCCGCGGCTGCAGGCCCGCTTCCCCGATATCGAGCTGCACGTCACGGCGGAAGACAGCAATCTTTCGTTGCTTGACGGCGGCTACGATCTGGCCATCGATCTCAACGACGGCCACTATCCGGGCCTCCAGACCACGCCGTTGATCGACGAGAAGATCTTCGCCGTCTGCTCGCCGCAACTGCTCAGGCGGCGCCCGCCGCTCACCACCCCCGAGGCGCTGGGCTACTATCCGCTGCTGCACGACGTCACGGCCTGGCGAGGCAGTCACGATTATGCGGAGTGGGAGCACTATCTGCGGGCGATTGGCGGTGAACAGGTCAACGTACGCCGAGGCTACACGTTCAACCGCAACCAGCTGACGGTGGAGGCGGCGATCGCCGGCATGGGCGTGGCGATCGCGCGCCGGACGCTGATCGGCGACGAGTTGGACAGCGGACGCCTGATCGCGCCGTTCGCCGGCTCGGTGGCGACCGGCAAGCGCTACGGCCTGGTCTATCAGCAAGGAGCGCTGGACGACCGCCGCGTACGAGCGGTTCACGACTGGCTGGAGGAGGAAGCGCGGCGATCCGTGGAGACCGCCCCGCTCGTCGATCCCGACGAATGAGTCAGGCTTCGAGCCACACCCAGGCTTTTCTGAAAGCGTCTAGCGCACGACCCCGCGCTCGCGCAGCGCCGCCAGACGCTCTCCCTCGACGCCCAGCGTCGCCAGCACCTCGTCGGTATGCTGGGCAAAGACCGGCGCCGGCCGGCGAATTTGAGACGGCGTCTGGGATAGTTTGCTGGCGAAGCCGATGGTCTGCATGCGCCCGATCACCGGGTGGTCCAACTCCTGCACCATGCCCCGCTCCCGGTAGTGCGGATCGTCCATCGCCTGGGCGAAGTCGTTGATCGGCCCGGCCGGTACGCCGGCTTCATCGCACAGTGCCAGCCAGTGCTGCCGGTCTGCCGTGCACATCAGTTCTTCCAGCAGCGCCTCCAGCGCATCGACGTTCTTTCCCCGGTCGCTATTGGTGACGAAGCGAGGATCGGCGGTCAGATCAGGCCGTTGCAGCACGTCGTTGCAGAACCGCTCCCAGGTGCGCTGGTTGGCGCATCCCAGCATCATGTAGCCGTCGCGAACCTTGACCGCCTGGTAAGGCGCGGAGACCCGGTGCCGCCATCCGGTCGGCTGCGGGACGCGCCCTTCGGCGAAGTAGGCCGCCGCTTCCCAGGTGAACCAGGGCAGGCCGCACTCGGCGATCGCCACGTCCACCAGTTGCCCCTCCCCTGTCTTCTGCTTGTGAATGTAGGCCGCCAGTATCGAGTAGATCGCGGTGATCCCGGCGCCGATATCGTAGACCGCCACGCCGGTCTTCAACGGCCGCCGGCCGGGCTCGCCGGTCATCGACATCAAGCCGGTCATGCCCTGGGCGACCAGGTCGAACCCGCCCTTGCGCCGATACGGCCCCGTCTGGCCGTAGCCGGAGATCGAGCAGTAGACCAGGCCGGGATTGATGCCCTTGAGCGTCTCGTAGTCGATCTTCAACGACTGGGTAACGCCGGGCCGATAGTTCTCGACCACCACATCCGCTTCCCGCGCCAGTTCATAGAAGAGCGCCAGCCCGTCGGGCTCCTTGAGATTGAGCGAGATGCTGCGCTTGTTGCGGTTGATCTGCGCGAAGCAGGTGGACTCGTCGTTGATGTATGGCCCCATCTGACGGCTGTCGTCGCCGCCCTGGGTCTTCTCGACCTTGATCACGTCGGCGCCCATGTCTCCCAGCACCATGGTGCAGTATGGCCCGGCCATGATCTGCGAGATATCGAGTACCTTCATGCCTTCCAGCGGTAACATGGCGATTCTCCTTGCCTGTCTTCGAAACGGCGAATAGAGCGATTGATCGACGCACGCCCCGCCGTGAACTCGACAGCGAGTCCACGCCAGTCACCGATGGGAGCGAGGCGGCGACGGTTGGCGGGCTAGCGGCCCTGCCAGGTATACGGGGTCTTGTCGACGAATCGCCTGACGGCGCCCCTGAAATCTTCGCTGGTGTAGCACAGCGCGATCAGGTCGTCGGCAGCCTCATGGCCGGGGCGGCGCCGATCCAGAATCCGGTTGATGCAGGCCTTGGTCGCGCGCATCGTCAGCGGGGCATGTCCGGCCAGCGTCTCGGCGAGCTTCGCCGCTGTCTCGTCGAGGGTTTCGCTGTCGACAATCTCGTCGATAAGGCCCACGGACAACGCTTCCTCGGCTCCGATCATCTTCGCCAGCATCAGCATGCGCTTGGTGCGCGCGATTCCGATCAGATCGACCAGCCGCGAGACGTTGGTGATCGACAGGCAGTTGCCCAGCGTCCTGGCGATGGGAATGCCGAACTTGAAAGCGCCATTGGCGTAGCGGAAGTCGCAGGCCATCGCGATGGCCGCGCCCCCACCGACACAGTAGCCGTCGATCAGCGCGACCGTCGGCGTTTCCAGTCGCTCGATCCCGCCGATCACCGCATCGATCCGGCGTTCATAGTCGATGCCGTCGCCGCGCTCGCGGAAGTCGACGAACTGCTTGATATCGGTGCCCGCGACGAACGCTTCGCCGCCCTCGCCGCGAAAGGCGATCAACTTGATCTCCTCGTCTTCGTCGAATCGTTGGCAGGCCTGGATCATGGTTTCGTACATGTGCCAGGTCATCGCGTTGCGGGCCTCGGGTCGATTGAAGCGAATCCAGCCGATCGCGCCACGCTGGTAGCAATGAATCTCGTCATCCTGGGTCATGGTAGGGGGTTCTCCTGGTCGATGCCGGGTCGGGTTTCCGGCATCAGGTGCCGTAGATCAGATTCACTAGCAGCAGCGCGAAGTCGGGCACGTAGGTGTTGAACAGCAGCACCACGAACAGCACCCCCAGGAACCAGAGGTTGGTTCGCGTCGTACGCCAGATATCCGCCTTGGCGATCGAGCACGAGGCGATCAGTACGCTCGCCACGGGCGGGGTCTGCTGGCCGATGGCCAGGTTGAGCGTGACGATCAGGCCGAAGTGCAGCGGATCGATACCCACCTGGATAATCAGCGGCAGCACGATCGGCACCACCAGAATGATCGCCGCCGCCGAGTGCAGGAACACGCCAAGAATCAGGAAGATGATATTGAGCAGCGCCAGGATGACGTACTTGTTGTCGGTCAAGCCGGCGATCGAATTGGCCAGTTGTTGCGGCAGTTGGGATTCGGTGAGATAGAGCCCCACCAGTGCGGAACTGGCGACCAGCAGCATCACCACGGCAGTCTGGATGCCGGCATCCAGGCAGGACTTCCACAGGGTCTTGAGCGAGAACTCCCGATAGATCACGGCACTGATGAAGATCGCGACCACGACCGCCAGCGCCGCGCCTTCGGTGGCGGTGACGATGCCGCCGAAGATGCCGCCGAGAATGATCACCGGAATCATCAGCGCCCAGATCGCCTCCTTGAACGACTTCCAGACTCGGCTGGCCTGGAAACGCCCTTCGGAAGGAAAGTTGTTCTTGCGCGCCAAAAAGTAGCAGACCACGGCCAGGCCCAGGGCGCCCAGCAGCCCCGGGAAGATGCCCGCGACGAACATCTTGACCACCGACTCTCCCGACATGACCGCGTACAGGATCATCGGGATCGATGGCGGCAGGATGATCGCCAGGCTGGCAGCGGACGACGAGATCGCCGCAGCGAACTCTTTCGAGTAGCCGCGGTTCTTCATCGCCGGAATCAGCAGGCTGCCCAGCGCGGAAACACCCGCCACGGCGGAGCCGGAAATCTCGGCGAAGAAGATCGAGGAACCGATGGTCACCATTGCCAGGCCGCCCTTGACGAAGCCGACCAGCGACGCCGCGAAGTCGATCAGGCGCCGCGAGATGCTAGAGGCGTTCATGATCGCCCCGGCGAGGATGAACAGCGGGATGGCGATCAACGGAAAGTTGGTCGCGCCCTCGAACATGGTCAGCCCGATATTGGGCAGCGCATAGGCGCCGTAGCTGGAGTAGACGGCGACGGCGCCGACCAGGCCCAGCGCGATGGCGATCGGCACGTTGAGCACGATCAACAGCAGCAGTCCTACGAACATCAGTGCCAGAATCATCGTGTCACACTCCCTGCATCGGACTGACTGGCCATGTTCGAGCCGAGACCCACCTCCTCGAGCTCATGATCGACGAAGCCGTCTCCCCTCGCCTGCCGAATCACTTCCGGCAATCGCAGGAGCTCGGCGATGATGAACAGCACCGAAGCGATCGGCAGCGCCGACTGCGTAAATTGCAGCGAGACAGTGGTCAGGCTGATCATGGTCGACCCCGCAAGGATCTGGACGACCTGCCAGCCGGTCACCGTCAGCAGGACGAAGAACGCGATCGTCACAGCCTCGCCCAGCAGCGCGATCGGCAGCCGCACGCTCGGCGGAAACGCATTGACGATACTGGGACAGGCGATGTGCGCCCCCTTGGCCGCGGCCAGGGCCGCACCGTAGTAGGTCAGCCAGGCCAGGCTGATCGAGGCCGCCTCGTCGTACCAGGTGAAGGGAGACCCCACCAGGCGCGAGAGGAAACCCACGATGACGATGCCTGCCAGCACCAGCATATTGATGACCACGATGATCTCGAGCAGTCGGCTGAAGCCATCGCGCAGCGTATTCAGAGTTTTCACAGGTGGCTCCTTCGTTCACAGCCCGGCCACACCCTGACCATCGGGCGTGACCGGACATGCGAGTTAGCTGGCGGATTGCAGTTCACGCACCTTGTCGAGCATCTCCTGGCCGCCGTCGACATCCTTGATGAACTTGTCGTAGACCGGCTTGGAGGCGTCGATGAAGGCCTGGCGATCGACCTTGTTGATCTTGAGACCGGCGTCACGCATCTTGGCCAGCGTCTCTTCGTCGAGCTTCGCGCCCTGCTCCAGTGCGTAGGACTCCATCTCCATGGCCGTCTGCTTGAGCACGTCGCGCACGTGCTCGGGCAGCCGGTTCCAGCTCATGCCTGCCGTCACGAAGGCCGGGGTGTAGATGTGATCCGACAGCGAGAGGTACTCCTGAACCTCCTGCAGACGCGAGGCGTAGGTCTGGACCAGCGGGTTCTCCTGGCCATCCATCGCGCCGGTCTGCAGCGCGACGAACACCTCGGAAAGCGCCATGGGCGATGGGTTCGCGCCATAGCTCTTGAACATCTCGACACGCCAGACGCCCTGCGGCACACGCAGCTTGATCCCGGAGAGATCGGCAGGCGTATTGATCGGATGGACGTTGTTGGTGATCTGGCGGAAGCCGTTCTCCCACACACCGATGATGTGGTAACCGCGGCTTGCAGCGATGGGATAGAGCTGGGGCCTCACGACTTCGTCGCGCACCTTGGCCATATGGTCACGATCCGCGATCAGATAAGGCATTTCGAACAGCGCGAACTGGGGCGCGACGCTACTCATGACGGTCGAAGGCAGCGCCAGATCGACCGTGCCCAGCTTGAGTTTTTTCAGCAGTTCCGAGTCGCCGCCCAACTGGCTCGAGCCGTAGACGACCACCTTGGCTTCACCCGCCAGCTTTTCGTTGGCGCGTTTGGCGAATTCCTGGGACACATCGGCGAACAGCGAATCCGGCTCACCGACATGGGCGAATTTGATCTGCACTTCCTGAGCACTGGCGTGGTTGATACCGGCCATCAGCGCTAGTGCCAACAATCCTGCTTTGAAACTTTTCATCACTGGCGTCCTTCCGTCTTTTTTATATTGGCTCGCCTGAACGATGGACCGGAGGCAATCGCCTGCACTTTCGTGCTGCCCCCGATCGTTACCCCGCAGTGCGAGCACCTCGGGATCTTGCCAGTGGATTATGAATTCATAATTCAAATAGAACCAATTCACCCTTTGTCTATTGGCGTAAAGTCTCAACGTGAAGCATTTAAAATTAGCCGGTTACCGAAAAACGAGTGGGGTCATGTCGCCAACACAATGAATTCATTTTGAATTATCGGGCGCGACGACGCTGGCGTCCGATGACACCGGGAGCAGACGGCAATGTCAGGACGACATCGCCGTGAAAAGAATACGTATCGAAGCGGGGTATAACGAGTCGCTGCAGCGAACGCCAGCGAGAGGGTTCCAGAGTCGGAAGGACGAAGACGGGACGTTCAGCCAGCCGCCGCTCGTTCGTCCCCGATCACGCCGCTCGCGGCCGCCACGACCAGCTTATGGCGCAGATGCTCTCGCAGGATGCTGCCGAGCCGTTCTCCGTCCCGGGCCAGCAGGCATTCGATCATGGCTTCATGGTCGGCCACGGCCTGGTCCCAGTACTCATCGATCATGCTGGAATAGCGCACCCGCTGAATGCGGTAGTTCAAGCTGCTGTGGGTCTCCCGCAGTACCTCGTTGCGAGCTGCCAGCATGATGGCATCGTGAATGCGGTGATTGAGCTCGAAGTAAGGTCCAATTTCCTTGCGCTTGTAGTGCGCCATCATCTGGTAGTGCAGCGCCTGGATGTCGGCGACCTCCTCTTCGGTAATGTAGCGACACGCCAATTCGCCGGACAGCCCTTCCAGCGCGCCCATCACGCTGTAGGTTTCCTCCAGCATCTGGCGCGTCAATCGCACGACACGCGCCCCCCGATTGGGCAGGAGTTCGACCATGCCCTCGGACGCCAGTACCTTGAGCGCTTCCCGAAGCGGCGTCCGCGAGACACCGAACTGCTCGCATAGCTGCTTTTCCGGGATCCGCGTGCCGGGGAGCAGGGTTCCATCGTTGATCATGTCCCGGATGCGGGCGGCTGCCTCGCCGTACAGGGTGTTTTGCTGAATCTTGTTCATGAAGCACTCATAACAGGTTCGATGTTGCCATTCTCCCAATGGCGCATGGATGACGCCACCGGAAATGAATTATGAATACAGAATAGAGAATGGAGATCAAAATGGCTCGTAACGTCTATCTCACTCACCAGACATTGTCGCTGAAGCAAGCCCGCACCATCATCGAGGCCGCCATGGCCCATGCGGTAGCGCAGGCGATGAACCCCATCACCGTGACGGTCATGGATACCAGCGGGTATCCGATCAGCAGCGACAGAGCCGATGGCTGCGCCACTTTACGGTTGGCCGTCTCGCATGGCAAAGCCAAGGCCGCCCTGGGCTACGGCTTGTCCAGCGGCACGATCGGTGAACGGAATCAGGCACGGCCGGCATTCCTGTCGGCGGTCGCCTCGGCGTCCCAGGGCGAATTCATCCCCGTGGCCGGCGGCGTGCTGATTCTCGATGAGCAGGAGCGCGTCATCGGTGCCGTCGGTGTCAGCGGTGACAGTTCCGACAACGATGAGCGAGCGGCGATTGCTGGAATCGAAGCGGCCAGCCTGAAGGCCGGTCTTGCGCCGGAAAATTAAGAAAATCTTAAATCTTTTACGAAACAGCGTTTCTTAAGAACATTAAGGCTGATATTCTTAGCCAGCTATCAATAGCTGTCAGGAATTCATCATGCCTATTCTCTCCTTTCGCGCAGTCGCCTTGAGGGCCGGCATCTACGTCCTGATCCTGGCCGGGCTCATGCAGATAGTGATGACGGTGGACGCCAGACATGCGGGCGCCCCCGATTTCAGCGAGACTTCGCTGACGGAACTCACCCAGGCTGCGCTGCTACTGCTTTGTACGATTCTGATGCTGGTCATTCGCCAGCGTTACAGAGTCCTGCGCAGCGTCAGCCTGCTGATGGCTGCATTCTTCGCGATATCCTTCGTGCGGGAGAACGACCAGTGGCTGGATGCCTACGCCTTCGATGGCGCCTGGGAATGCCTGGTGGTACTTCTGGCGCTACCGGCCCTGGCGCTGGTGATACGGGCAAGACGCGACTTTCTCGAAGAGTTTTCGCTGATTGCCAACAGCCTGGGATTCGGGCTGTTCGCGGGCGGGTTTCTCACGACCTATGTGTTCTCGCGCCTCTATGGGCGTAGTGAACTGTGGCAAGCCCTGATGGGCGAACATTACCTGCGCATCGTCAAGGACGCCGCGGAAGAGATCACGGAACTGGCCGGTTACAGTCTGCTGCTTTTTGCCAGCTTGGAACTGCTGCTGCTGGCCAGGCGGCTTCGCGACAACCGGCGTTCGCCCCCCGCTTGAGTTCCGGCCGGCCTTTCGGGTCGGTCACGTTCACCAAGGCAGTCAATTCACGCCAAAGCCCGTTTTGAAAGCCCGTTTCGAAAGCCCGCGTCAGGGCATTTCCTGAACGAGAAAGCCGCCCATGCTTCGTCGAGCATGGGCGGCTTTTTTTGATGGCTTTCGTTGATGGCTTTCGACCGGCTTTCGCTATCCGGATCGAAGGCGCCTTGAGTCGTCGGGTAGTTGCCGGTTAGTTGTCGGTCACCTTGGGCGGTTCGATTTCCAGTTTCTGTGCGGCAATGACCGCCTGGGTACGGGAGTGAACCCCCAGCTTGCGCAGGATCGCGGTCACGTGGGCCTTGATGGTGGCTTCCGATACGTTGAGCTCGTAGGCGATCTGCTTGTTGAGCAGCCCTTCCGTCAACATGTTGAGCACGCGAAACTGCTGGGGCGTCAGCGAGGCGATCGCCTCCGCGAAGCGCGCATCCTCCTCGCTGCCCTCGCCCATGGCATCCGCCAGTTCGGGGGGCAGCCACACTTCTCCCTTGAGCACTTCTCCAATCGCTTCGGCGATGATGTCGAGAGAAGCGGACTTGGGAATGAAACCCGAAGCGCCATAATCGATGGCACGGCGGACCACATCCACCTCTTCGCTGCCGGACACCACCGTCACCGGAATGTCCGGCATCTGTCCGCGCAGCTGGATCAGCCCCGAAAAGCCGTGGGCGCCAGGCATGTGTAGATCGAGCAGGATCAAATCGGCATCGGGATGTCGAGTGACGACCTCCGTCGTCGCCTCCATGGTGTCCGCCTCGACGATTTCTGCTTGCGGCGACACCTGTCGCAATGCCTGATTGAGCGCCGCCCGGAAGAGTGGGTGGTCATCGGCAACGATGAATTTCTGGGCAAAAGCCATTGATTCTCCTCCGGCGCTGTCGAGATATGTGGCGAGATAGTCGGTCCACTATCGCCATCCAGACAAGATGGTTCAACTATTGATTAACGGCATGTTACCCCATGCACTCGTGGAATCCCAAGTTTCAAATCATCGGGAAAAAAATCCCCGAACAGCCAATGGGAGAATACGCCACGAATACATAAAAAAAGTTCGATCGTCCTGGAAAGCTGGCGTGCTTCCCTCCCTTTGGAGTGGCACGAAAAGTACCAGGAGGAAAGCCTCTTTCAAGACGATCGAACGACAATCATCAATCGGTATGAGTAACGGTCAATCAAATTAACCAGTTATATAACCGCCACCACGATGATTGGCCCAAAGATCCATTTCAAAGTCTGAAATGGCGAATCAGGAACGTACATGACGATTTTCGATCAGTTCCTCCACGACGCCGGGATCGGCGAGTGTAGAGGTATCACCCAGCCCGTCGCACTCATCGGCAGCGATCTTGCGCAGGATACGGCGCATGATCTTGCCGGAGCGGGTTTTCGGAAGTCCCGGTGCCCATTGGATCACATCGGGCGTAGCGATCGGACCGATATCCTTGCGTACCCACTGCTTGAGTTCCTGCTTCAACTCATCGCTGGGTTCGACGTCATCGTTTAGCGTGACATAGACGTAAATTCCCTGACCTTTTATGTCATGCGGATAGCCGACGACAGCCGCTTCGGCCACGAATTGATGAGCGACCAGAGACGACTCGATTTCTGCCGTTCCCATGCGATGTCCGGAAACGTTCAGCACATCATCGATACGCCCGGTGATCCAGTAATCCCCGTCGGCATCGCGTCGACAGCCATCCCCGGTGAAGTAGACCCCTTCGTAGGTGGAAAAGTAGGTCTGAACGAAACGCTCGTGATTGTTCCAGATGGAACGCGCCTGCCCGGGCCAGGAGTCGAGGATGACCAGATTACCCTCGGTCGCGCCTTCCAATCGCTTGCCGTCGTTGTCCAGCAGCGCCGGCTGCACGCCAAAGAATGGCTTGGTGGCGCAGCCCGGCTTGAGATCGGTGGCGCCAGGGAGCGGCGTGATCATGTGCCCGCCGGTTTCCGTCTGCCACCAGGTATCCATGATCGGGCAGCGGGAATTGCCGATGACGCGGTAGAACCAGTCCCACGCTTCCGGATTGATCGGTTCCCCCACCGAGCCGAGGATGCGCAACGAGCTGCGCGTGCTGTCATCCATAATATGTTCGCCATGGGCCATCAGCGAACGGATGGCCGTCGGCGAAGTATAGAGAATCGAGACATTGTGCTTGTCGATGACCTGCCCCATGCGGCCATGACTGGGGTAGGTCGGCACGCCTTCGAACATCAGCGTGGTGGCACCGTTGGCCAGCGGCCCGTAGACGATATAACTGTGCCCGGTGATCCAGCCGACATCGGCGGCACACCAGTAGACTTCGCCATCGTGGTAATCGAAGACCAAGCGATGGGTCAGCGCAGCATAGAGCAGGTAGCCGCCGGAGGTGTGCTTCAACCCTTTCGGTGTCCCCGTCGACCCGGAAGTATAGAGAATGAACAGCGGGTCTTCGGCATTCATCGTCTCGGCCGGGCAGTCGGTGGACTGCGGATCGACGACCTCATCGAACCAGCGATCCCGACCTTCATGCCACTCGATGTCGCCACCGGTGCGCTTGACCACCAGCACGGACTCGACCACGTCGGTTCCCTCTCGGGTCAGTGCCGCATCGACGTTGTCCTTGAGCGGTATCTGCTTGCCACCGCGGACCGACTCGTCGGCAGTGATGACGACGCGGGATCGGGAATCGACGATGCGCCCCGCCAGGGCATCCGGCGAAAAGCCGCCAAACACCACCGAATGCACCGCGCCGATGCGGGCGCACGCGAGCATCGCCATGGCCGCCTCCGGCACCATCGGCATGTAGAGCGTGACCGTGTCGCCCTTGCCGACCCCCAGGGACTTGAGGCCGTTGGCGAGCTGCGAGACACGCTGGTGCAGCTCGCGGTAGGTGATGGTCTTGTGATCGGCGGGATCGTCGCCTTCCCAGATGATGGCCGGCTGATCGCCCCGGGTTTCCAGATGGCGGTCCAGACAGTTGTGGGCGACGTTGAGCTCGCCATCCTCGAACCAGCGGATATCGACATTGTTCGAAGCGAACGAGGTGTTCTTGATGGTAGCCGGTTTCCTGCTCCAGCTCAGGCTTTCGGCCTGCTCGCGCCAGAAGCCTTCGGGATCTTCGACAGACTGGCGATAGAGCGTCTCGTAACGATCGCGATCGACCCAGGCATCGGCTGCCAAGCGCTTATCGACAGGATATACGCGCTGCTGTTCGCTCATGCTCCAGTCTCCCTGTTGATGACTATGTTCTTACCCGTTCGACGGTGAAAGCCCAACTGGCTCAATGCGATAGACCATCGACGCTCGAGTGAGTCAGCATATAACGGCGGCACCGGCCACCCCCTATTAGACCTTCGTATCACCGCGTGTCGCTCGCCTGCCGCGATGATGCCGAACGCGCGCCAATCGAGACGGCAAGGTCGCCAGAGGCCGGCGAAATTCGAACGGGAAAGAGAGCTCGACAGGCTCCGTCGGCGTCATTCCGGCGATTCCCGGTAGGCAAACGTCAGCGTCGTTCGACAGTGACGACAGCGATAGCTCACGCCCTTCTTCGAAGCCTGGGAGTGGCGCCGCCCGGTGAAGCGATGCAGCGTCTCGCAGCGGCAGCGATAGAGATAAGGCGCCGGGCTGGCACGGGCGACATCGAAGCGATGCGTGACGGCCGGCTTCAGACCATAGAGCTTTCGCATCACCGTCTGCCACTCGCGCCCGTGGGGTCGGGCTTTCGGCCCCTCCTCCAGATGAAAGACCAGCCAGTGTGCCATCTCGTGGGGCACGATCTCGTCCATGAAAGCCTGCCGGTTCTCGTGCAGCAGCGTCCGATTGAAACGCAGCCCGCCACGCTGGTAATGCGCCTGCCCGGCGCTCCGGCCCCGCAGATCGAACCAGATCCTGGGCCGGGGTAGCGCCGGGTGCACCTCACAGGCGAGCCGCCAGGCGGCGTCGGCTCGCTGTAGCAGTCGGCTTTCCAGCGACGCCTCGTCGAGCGCCTCTAGCGCCAGGGCATCACTTTCGCCGAGGGCGGGGGAAACGGGGGAAGAACGCAGATCGATCATGGGATGATAGAATGCCGATGACAGGAACGGGCGTCCAGCCCGCTGATCCTTGCCATGGATTCCCGTTGGTCACACGTTCGTATCGGCCGCACGTTCGTATCGATCCCAGATTCGTATCGGCCGCACATTCATTATCTTCGCCTTGATCCGGAGCGCCCTCATGCCTGAACTCTCGTCTGAACGACCGGACGATGCCGTCGAGAGCCAACCGCCGCTGGATGACGACGCGCTGGCGCGCCTCGACGACTACCTGAACGCCGAACGTCTCGGCGAAGAGGCGCCGGATGTCATCAGCGCCCACGGCTACCTGGTGGCGCTTGCCGTCTCGCCTCGGGATATCGCTCCCGAGCAGTGGATCGCCGAGCTTTTCGAGGGGGAGCCTCCTTTCGACGATACCGCCGAGCGCGACGAGATTCTCGGTCTGCTGGAAGCGCTCAAGGCCAACGCCGCCAGCATCCTGGAGCGTGGCCACTGGGTCGAATTGCCCTTCGATGCCGAGCTGGATGAAGCAGGCGAGATGGCCGCCGCCATCGAGGACTGGTGCGCCGGATTCATGCAAGGCGTCTTTCTCGACGAGGCGGCCTGGTTCTCCCAGGACGAATCGCATGTGGCCGCCCTGCTGCTGCCGTTCATGGCGCTGTCCGGCCTGTTCGACGACGAGCCGGAGATCGCGGAGATGGTCGCCGAGGACGCACAGTTCGCCGCCCTGGCAGGCCAGCTTCCCGAGTTGACGCTGGATCTCTACCTGCATTTCCAGGTGCCGCCGGAGCCGCCCAAGGGCAAAGGAAAGAGCGCCGCCAAGACATCCGGCGGGCGCAAGCCTGGGCGTAAGCGCTAGGGTCTGAATCAGCGCCGGATCTCGGCGCTACTTGAGTCGTGTCACCCAGGCATTGAGCGTACCGAACAGCCACTCTCTCGCCCGCTGGCCCCACGAGCGCCGGGCCCAGCTTTCGGCATCGATATGTTCGCTGGCGGCGAAGTTGCGCTCGAAGAGCTGGGCGACCTCGGCCGCGAATTCGGCATCGTCGACTTCCTGGTTGGCTTCGAGATTCCACTGCAGGCTCCAGTGATCGAAGTTGCACGACCCCAGCGACACCCAGTCGTCGACGACGCTGAATTTGGCATGGATGAAATTGGGCTGGAATTCGTAGATTCTGACCCCCGCCTTGAGCAGCCGGCGATAAAACCGCTGCCCGGCGTAGCGCACGCCCGGATGGTCATGGTGCCCGCCACCGGCCAGCAACAGGCGTACGTCGATGCCGCGGCGGGCAGCGCGCGCCAGCGCCCGACGCAGGCTGAGCGTCGGCACGAAGTAAGGCGTGCACAGCCAGAGCCTGCGGCGAGACGTACCGATGCGCCCCTGCAGCGAGAGACGAATCGCCTGATAGCGATGTCCGCGCCCCCAGATGGCCCGCCCTCTCATGCCGTCGGCAAAGGGTGCCGGCACCGACGCCCCTGGAAACGGTCGCGTCAGACGCGTTCTCGTGCCATCCCCGCGCGTCAGCGGCGAGTTCCAGACGTGAGCGAACAGCCGCATCCAGTCCTCGACCACCGGCCCCTGAATACGCACCGCGACCTCGTACCAGGCATCGATGAACTCGTCGACGATACCGAAGCCGCCGGTAAAGGCCGTGACGCCATCGACGATGACGAGCTTGCGATGGTCGCGCATCAGGTTGCCGCCCAGCCGCGTCACCGCCAGCGGGTTGAAGAATCGCAGCTCGACGCCGCCGTCTCGCAGTCGCCGTCGATCGCCATGCGACAGGCCCATGCTGCCGACGCCATCGAGCATCAGCTTGACCTCGACCCCACGCGCTGCCGCCGACGTCAGCGCGTCGATGAAACGTTCGGCCAGCGAACCCGACTCCATCAGATAGAGTTCGATCCACAAATAGTGCCGGGCGTCTTCGATGGCCTCTCTCATGGCCGGCCAGAAACGTTTTCCTTCCGGCAACAGCTCGAAGCGGTTGCCATCTTTCCATGTCGCTCGCATCAACTGCTCTTCTCCTTGCCCGCCAATGATTGACGCACGTTTGCGGCGCCAAGGAAAGCGACCGTTCCGGGTCATCGCTGTCGGCTGGGCTTGTCGCTATACTCGGGGATTTGCAGGGAAATTGCCTCGATGCCAGCACTCCTGGGGCTTCAATGACTATGGGACACCAACGACCGTGACTGAACTTCAACGACTGTGGCACCGTCTGGTCGGTCGCGTGCTCGATCGCTGGCTGGCCTTTCGCCTGGTCGAGCCGGAGCCCTTCCAGCTCGATTCCGCGCTGCCGACATTCTATGTCATCGCTCGCCCTTCGATGACCGACGAACTCGCCGTCGAACGCCTGAGCCGCGATCTCGATCTTCCCGACGCCGACGCATGGCATCCCTTCGGCCACGGCGGGCTACCGGCCTGCTTCGCCCTGCCGCGTCTTCGAGGCAGTCGCGGCAAGGTCCGGGGCCAGCATTCGGCACATCTGCAGCAGCTGCTGGATGCGCTCGAGGCCGATCCCACGCTGGACGCACAACTGGTGCCGGTCAGCGTGTTCTGGAGCCGCGCCCCGGGCAAGGACTTCGGCTTCTGGAAGATGCTGGCCGCGGACGACTGGGCCTGGAGCGGGCGTCTGCGCCGGCTGCTCTCGGTGATCGTCAACGGCCGCCACCTGGAGGCACATTTCGGCGAGCCGATCCGGCTACGGCCGCTGATCGACGATCCCGCCGTCACCTTGACCCAGCGCAAGGTCGCCCGGGTGCTGCGCGTTCACTTCCGCCGCATTCGCGCCCGGGTGCTGGGGCCGGACATCTCGCATCATCGCACACTGGTGCGGGGTGTGGTCGACAGCCAGCCGGTGCGGGCAGCCGTGCTCGAGGCGGCCGAAGCCAATCGCAGCACACCGGCACGCGAGCGCCGGCGCGCCGAGCGTTACGCCCGCGAAATTGCCTCCAACATGTCGTATCCGGTGCTGCGCTTCTTCTATGAAATGCTCAAACGGCTGTGGAACCGTCTCTATGACGGCGTCGATGTCCACGGGCTGGACGCGGTCAAGGCGATCGCCGGCGAGCGCACGCTGATCTACGTCCCCTGCCATCGCAGTCACATCGACTACCTGCTGCTCTCCTACGTGCTCTACCGGGAAGGCCTGATGCCGCCGCACATCGCTGCGGGACGCAATCTCGACATGCCGGTGATCGGCGCGCTGATGCGGCGCGGCGGCGCGTTTTTCATGCGCCGCAGCTTCAAGGACAACCGCCTCTACGCCACCGTCTTCAACGAGTATCTGCACCGGCTGATCGCCCGGGGTCATCCGGTGGAATACTTCATCGAAGGCGGGCGCTCGCGGACCGGGCGGATGCTCTCGCCCCGCCCCGGCATGCTGGCGATGACGCTGCGCTCGTTCGCGCGGGACGCGATCCGGGATGTCGCCTTCGTGCCGGTCTACGTCGGCTACGAAAGCGTGCTGGAGAGCGGCAGCTATCTGCGCGAGCTTCGCGGCGGCCGCAAGAAGAAGGAGTCTCCGCTCGATCTGCTGCGTGTGCTCAAGCATCTCCGCGAGCCTCACGGCCGCGTCACCGTCAGCGTGGGGGAGCCGCTATCGCTGGCCAGTTTCCTGAACGAAACGGTGCCGGACTGGCAAGTCGAGCCCGCTTCGACACGCCCGGCGTGGCTGAATCGCGCTGTTCCGCTGCTGGGCGAAACGCTGGCGCGCCGGATCAACGACGCCGCCAGCCTGAATGCCGTCTCGCTGGTAGCGATGACGCTGCTGGCGACGCCGCACCACACCATCGAATCCGACCTGCTGGCTCACCACATCGGCCTGCTGGTCAGGCTCCAGAAGCACCTGCCCGGCAGCCAGCGCTGCCGGCTGCCGACGGGCGAACCGGCGGAGTGGATCGATCACGCCGTGACTCTGGGCTTCGTCACGCGCCAGCCCCAGGCACTCGGCGAACTGATCACCGCACGCCCGGAGCAGGCGACGTTGCTGACCTGGTATCGCAACAACGTGCTCCATCTGTTCATGCATCTCGGGCTGGTGGCATTCGCCTTCCGCAACAACGCCGCCTTCTCGCTCGACGATCTCGACGCGCTGCTGACACCGGCCTGGCCGCTGCTGGCGCAGGAGCTCTATTTCGCGCCACCGGACGATCCACGACAGCGCCTGGCGGATACCCTCGCCGTATTGACGGAAGAAGGCCTGCTGCAAGCCACCGACAACGGCTGGCGCCGGCAGCCCGGGCATCTCGAATCCAGCGAACACCTGCGACTGCTGGGGCAACCGGTGCAGCCCACGCTGGAGCGCGCCTATCTGCTGCTGGCATCACTGCTGCGCTATCCCAGCGGCGAGCTGACCCGGGAAGTGCTGGAAGAACACAGCCGTCAACTGGCCGAGCGCCTGACCCTGCTGGCTGGGCTCAACGCCCCGGAGTTCTTCGACAAGCGTCTGTTCAGCGGATTGCTGGACACGCTCGAACAGCAAGGCTGGCTACGCGTCGAGAACGAGCATCTCTTCTACGAAGAATCGCTGCCGCGCCTGCAGCGGCGCAGCCGGGCGCTGTTCGATCCGGAGCTGCGCCACCGCCTGGTGCGGCTGACGCGCCAGTAGGCCTCGCTTTTTCTCCGACGGCCTGTCAGACCAGGCGCCGCGCGGCCTCGCGCCGGCGCTTGAGTTCGTAGATCACCGCCATTCCCACCGTGAAAAGAATCATCAGCAGCGCCAGCGCGTTCACCGCCGGGGTCAGCCCCGTGCGAACCTTGGAGGCGATGTAGATCGTCAGCGTCGTGTCGTAGCCGGCGACGAACAGCGTGGTGTTGTAGTTCTCCAGCGATTGCAGGAACGCCAGCACCGCCGCCGACAGAATGGCCGGCTTGAGATACGGCAGCAGGATCCGGCGGAACATCTGCCACTGGCTGGCGCCGAGATCCAGGGCCGCGCGTTCCAGCGTGCGGTCGAAGCGCTGAAGCCGAGCCGCCACCATCAGCATGACGTAGGCGGCGATAAAGGCGCTCTGGGCGATGATGGTCAAGGCGATGCCCCCGTTCACGCCCCAGTTCCGCCAGAAGATCAGCGTCGAGATGCCGATGATCACCCCCGGCGTCAACAGCGGCGACAGGATCAGCGCGTAGATGAAGGACTTGCCACGCCCCTCGACCGTGGTCAGGAACAGCGCGCTCGCCACGCCGATGGGCAGCGCCAGGCACAGCACGCCGACGGCTACCAGCAGGCTGTTGACCAGCGAGCTCCACATCCCGCCATCGGCCCACAGCGCCGAAAACCACTGCAGCGTGGTGCCGGTCCAGGGCGTGACGGTCGGAAAGCGGCTTTCGTTGAACGTCGCCGCCGCCATGATCACCAGCGGCAGGAACAGATAGACGAAGAAAACCAGCAGGTAGGCCTTGAGCGCCCAGGAGAAGAATCGCGATGAACTCATGAAGCGCTTTTCCTATTTGGCAATGTCGCCGAGCCCGACCTTGAAAATCCGCATGATGACGGTGACGAAGACGATACACAGCACCAGCAGCAGGAAGGCGTAGGCGGCTCCCTGATTCCAGTCACCGCCTTCGAAGAACCAGTTGTAGATGATCTGCGTGAACCAGCGGCTGCCCGGCGAACCCAGCAACGCCGGTACCGCATAACTGCCGGCCGCCAGCATGAACGTCATGATGCAGCCTGTGGCGATGCCCGGTTTGGCGTGGGGAATCACGATTCGCCGATGGGTGCGGCCCCAGCCTGCGCCCAGGTCCCGCGCGGCCCGAATCTGGTTGGAATCCAGGCTTTCGATGGCGTTATAGAGGGGAAAGACCATGAACAGGATGTAGGCGTAGACCATACCCACCAGCACGCCGATATCGCCATTCAGAAAACGGATCGGCCGATCGATCAGGCCCAGTGCGAACAGCAGCTCGTTGAGCGGGCCGCGAAAGGCGAAGATGATGTACCAGGCAAAGGTGCGAAGAATCTCGTTGATCCAGAACGGGATGATCAACAAGAGCAGGCACAGCGCCGCCTGCCCCGGTGTCGCGACCTTGGCGAGATAATAGGCCAGCGGGTAGCTGACGATCAGCGTCAGCGCGGTGACGAGAACGCTCGACCAGATCGTCTTGAAGAAGATCGCGAGGTGGATGTCGTTGTTGAAGAAGGTCGCGTAGTTGGTCAGCGACCAGACGTCCTTCACCCCGCCACGCTCGGCCGGCAGCAGCGATGGGTGGAACGAATAATCGATCATCTGCCATTGCGGCAGCAGCACCAACACGATCAGCCAGATCCCCAGCAGCGCGACGATGGCCATGGTCAGCGGAACACCAAAGCGATTACGCAGTTGCTGCCACATCGATGGCCTCCTCGCTCGGCTGACCCGCCTCGGCACCCGCCAGCACCACCGCCTGATTCGGCGCATAGTCCAGCCGGCAAACGCTACCGACGGCGAGCTGGCTCTCGAGAGATTCCCCTGCCGCTGCGTGCGGCACCTGGGCTCGGATCATCGGCCCCTGCTCCAGCGCGATTTCCAGCGTCAGCCACGCCCCTTCGAAGTGCTCGGTCCGGATCACCCCGCTGAGCGGCAGGCGCTGGTCGTCGGCTGGCCCCACGCGCCACTGCTCCGGTCGGACATAGAGCGTCGCCTCGTCTCCCGGCTCGAGCGGGTCCATCGCGTGGCCTGCCAACGGTGCCGGCAGCCCCACATCCAGCGTCACCATTCCCTGCTCCCGGGACACGACACGGCCCGGGAACCGGTTGTTCTCGCCCACGAAATTCGCCACGAAGTCGGTCTTCGGCTGGCGATACAGCGTCATCGGGTCGGCGACCTGCTGGATGCGCCCTTCCGACATCACCGCGACCCGATCGGACATGGTCAACGCCTCGCCCTGATCGTGCGTGATGTAGATGAAGGTGATGCCGGTCTTGCGCTGAATCGCCTTGAGCTCGGTACGCATATGCTGGCGCAGCTTGAGATCCAGCGCCGACAGCGGCTCGTCCAGCAGCAATACCCGGGGCTCGACGGCCAGGGCGCGCGCGATCGCGATCCGCTGTTTCTGGCCACCGGAAAGATCGGCGACCGGCTTGTCACCACTGTCGGCCAACGCCACCAGCTCGAGCAGTTCATCCGCTCGCCGGCGACGCGCCTGCCGGTCGATACCCCGCACCTCCAGGCCGAACTCGATGTTCTGGTAAACGCTCATCAGCGGAAAGAGCGCCAGATTCTGGAAGATCATCGCCGTCGGGCGGCGGTTGACCGGCACCCGGGTCATATCCGTGCCGCCGATGGCGACGCTGCCTTCGCTGGGCGTGAGAAACCCGCTAATCATGTTCAGCAGCGTGGTCTTGCCGCAGCCGGAAGGACCGAGAAAGCTGAAGAACTCGCCCGACTCGATCTCCAGCGAAGTCGGCTGAATCGCCGTGAAATCGCCAAATCGCATGGCGACCTGGCGCAAGGATACGCGACCGTCCATGACGTCCTCTTGGAATGATATCGTTACCGGAATCCATGGTATCTCGGCGATTCCCCGCGTCGTCTCGCGCGGGGAATCGTGGCGAGAGCGAAGATTACGCTGACAGATAACGATCCTGATACTCGTTACGCAACGCGACGTACCACGGATCCTGCACCGGCCACCACCAGAGGTTGTCCAGGTCCTGCTGGGTGTAGGAATCCTTGAAGAACTGGCGGGTCGCCTCGGGCAGCAGCTCCTCGGCGCCAACGGCAGTGGAGTTGTAGCCGGTCGACTTGACGAACATCGCCCCCGCTTCCGGGGTGTAGTACCAGTTGATCAACTCGTAGACCGCGTCGATATTCTGCGCATTCCGGGGAATCACGAAGCCTTCCATCCACGCCATGGCACCTTCCTTCGGCGCGCCATACGCGATGGGTTCGCCTTCGCTCTGCAGCCGGAAGGCGGTGCTGTCCCAAGTCTGGCCTATCAGCGCGCCGTTGGTACGGAAGGCACCCTGCGCTTCGTTCTCCGTCGACCAGAACTGGATGACCATGTCCTTGTGCTTGAGCGCTTCGGCCAGGATGACATCGAAATTGGCGCGCATCGCCTCTTCGGTCTTGAACGAGTCGAGCAACGGCCGTGGCAGCTTGCCCTGCCCTTCCAGCCACAGGCCGATGCCGACCAGTGCGGAGTGCGCCCGCACGGTTACCCCGGGGCCGATTTCCGGGTTCCACAGATCGCCATAGCTCAATCGGGATCGGTCGATATCCGTGTATCGGGTATTGTAGGCGATGGCCTCGGTGCCCCAGTCCGATGGTGCAAAATAGCGCTTGCCGTCGACCACGCCACCGACTTCCGAGCCCTTCATCGCGGTTTCCAGGCAGCCATCCCAATGAATACGCGACGTATCCAGCGGCTGGATCAACTGGTAATCCAGGTAGCCCGGCACACGATCCACGGTAGGCATGATGATATCGAAGCCGGAACCATCGGTGGCCCGCAGCGAGTTCATCAGCTCATCGTTGGTGCCGTAGGGCGTGAAGGTTGCCTTGATGCCGGTCTTGGCGGTGAAGTCCGCGAGCATCTCGTCGGAGAAATAACCCGCCCAGGCATAAATACGCAGTGTCTGATCCTGGGCAAAGGCGCGATTGATATAGAAAGGTACCGAAGCGGCGGCACCGGCAGCCGCAGCCCCCTGCAAGAAACGACGACGGGAGAGGGTCATCGAAAGGTCTCCTGTTGTTTGTCAAACGCCGCTCGGATTGACGAAAATACCGGCTAGCGGAAAACGTTGTTATACGACAGACCTGTTACAACAGCGTGACGTTTCATATTGGCATTTCGTGGTTATTGAACGCCCGCTCAAAAAGAGATTACCAGCCTGTCATGGAAAAGACATCTGAACGAAGGTCCAGAACGGAGAGACAAGAGGCAAGAGGCAAGAGGCAAGAGGCAAGTGTCGAAACGTTAATGGACAATCTTCACCCACGAAAAAGCCGGCCCTGAGGCCGGCTTCGTTCGATAGAGTGGCTCAAGCAGCCACTCGAATCGGATTCAGCTTAGAAGCTGTAGACGGCACCGACAGCAACGCCATCACCGATATCGGAGTCCTGGTCGTACATTGCGCCTTCAATGAAGGTGTACATGGCCGGGGAGATGTTGTAAGTCGCGCCGAGGATGACTTCATTAAAGGAATCATCATCGCCTTCAACGACGTAAGAATTCTCTTCAGCGTCGATGTACTGGTAAGCACCGTACAGATCGCCGTAGCCGTAGCCCCAGCGAGCGCCCAGAGCGTAGAAGTCTGCATCAGTATCGCTTTCGTCGCCGTCGAAACGTTCGACCTTGGCGGCCATGCGCAGGGTACCGATGGTGTACTGAGCAGTCACACCGTACTGGTCGCCAGCATCGTAATCTTCACCCGCTACCAGGCCTGAGTCAGCGCCAGCTTCTGTGACGGTACCGTCGTAGATGCCGAGGTTGTCATAGGCAGCGGCGATGGAGAATGCACCAACAGCGTACTTCAGACCGCCGAAGAAAGAGGCATCGTTGTCGCGGTCAACGCTGTAGTTGCTGTTGTCGACTGAACCGTCAGCCGGATCAAAGCTGTAACCGCCGAATTCGGTTTCGTCGCCGTCACCCTTGTACTGGGTACCCAGTGCGAACTGGAATCCGCCCATTACCGGAGACATGTACTGCAGCTTGTCGCCTTCACGATCGTCCGAACCAACCTTGTTGATACCAGAGTTGGAGTCAGAAACGTCGAAGTATTCGTTGTTGGAGATCGGATCCTGGATCCAGTCGTCGATCAGCGGATCCCAGGAACCCAGACGAACGTCACCGAAGTTGCCCTTCAGGCCCAGGTAAGCCTGGTCACCACCATCCAGACCACCGCGGATCTTTTCTTCATCGGCCTGGTGCTCGAACTCGGCCTTGAAGTAGCCGGTCAGACCCGGGTTGATGATGTGCTGACCAGAGAAGCCGACGGTAGAACCGTTGTCGAAAACTTCGTCTTCGGTGCTAGAACCAGCATCGATAGACTTGTAGGCAATCTGGATGTTGCCGTAGATGTCGAGCTGCGTGCCGTCCTGGTTGTAGACAGTCGCCGCCTGGGCAGCAGCGGAGGCGCCCAGGGCACCAGCAATAGCAGTCGCTAAGAGCGTCTTTTTCATCGCGATAGGTTCCTTAACTAGCTTACTGTTCGATCGTGTCTGCAGATGCAGTCGGCTTCGGCACCTTCAACCAGCTTCGTCACGCGAACGAATGACGGCTGCGGAACTTGGAAGCCTTGTTATTGTCCAATGCTCGCCCGGAAACCATATACCGGACGTTGGTGGAACGCAACAAGAAAAAAACACTGTTTTCGTTCCCTGCGTGAACTCCCGTTTCCCCTTCCACGCCACGCATCAGTCGGGGATACCGGGCGCTCGCAGCCTAGCCTCGGGCGATGACAATCCCATGACACCCCACAGTCAGGCAAGTGCAAGCGGTAGAACATCGTACAATTCGCCGCCACATCAAGACTAAAGTTTAACGGCTCATAATGATGCGGCCTGCTTGCCCGGCGGTGCCCTCGCCCCGGTTCACGCTTGCGGGTCCCGGTTCACTCCTGTGGGCGTTGCCCGTGCTTGGCCAGCAGCGCCCCGATCTTTCGATCCAGCTTTTCCGACCGCTGCTGCGTTTCACGCGCTTTCTGTTTCTTCTGCAAGGCTTCCAACTGCCGCTTGGCATGCTTGGCCTCGTCAGCCGTAACGAGTTCGCAATCTTCCCCCGCCATATCGACGCGCCGCGCCCCCTCTCGAACCGACTTCAAATAGCGCGGCAGATGCACGTAGCAAGCCAGGGCGCGACGAACCAGCTTCTCGGGCCAGGGCTCCACCTCGCACAGATCGAGATGGATACCGGTTTTCAGCGGTCGCGTATGGCCCTTGAAGAACGTCCTGGGATAACGCTTGTACCACTGGGCGAGCAATGCATGTGGGGAAGGCGCCTCGTGCTCGGCACCAAATGCCAGCGAATTCTGCGGCTGCTCGGAACGTGTCTCGGCCGGCACCGGGTCATCCGATGAGGCGGGTAAATGCGTAGCGGGCGAGCGTGAAGCGGCGTCATCAGCCGGAGGCTCGGCGCGGGTGGCCGCCGGTTGTTGCGCGACCTCCCCTTCTTCCTGCTGCGCTGGCTCGGAAGGTGAATGATCGAGCGGCGGCGCCGAAGTCAGGCGCTGCAGCGGAGAGACCGGGTGCCCCGAATTCGAACGGGCAGCGGCCTCGCCCTCTTTCGGCCGCGGTCGTCGGAAGGCCAGATTCCCGAGCCCACGCGCGCGGCTTCCGCCATCCGGGTCTTCGCTATGGTCGTGTCCCTTGACCACCATGGGGTCCAGTTCCGCCAGGGCAAGCAACCGCTCCTTGAGCGCCCGGTTTTCGGCCTCTAGGGCGCGGCAACGCTCTTTCTCGGCTTCCAAAGCGGCCTGCCCCGCTTCGACCTGGTGCTCGATGGCAGCCAGGAGCGCCTGTGTTCGATCCGTCAACACGGCACAACTCCTCTCAAGTCCTCTCAATCCACATCGGGACACGCCGTCGCTCATCCTGACGACAGGCACTCCATCCCGCTCGGGCACATGATTTTTCTTGGGCGCAGTGGCCTCTTTGGCGACTCAGCCAGACCCAGGCGTGCGGCGATATTGGACGAAAGCATAATCCGGCCGATCCGGCTGCGACACCATGGGAATGCGCTCCACCTCCTCCCACTCATCCCGCTCGACGTCCGGGAAGAAGGCATCGCCCTCCACCTCGACATCCACCTCGGTGAGATGAAGCCTGTCGGCCACCGCCAGCGCCTGCCGGTAGATCTCGCCTCCGCCCATCACCATGATCTCGTCCGCACCATCGATCAACGCTTGATGATCGGCGAGTTGCAGCGCCTCGTCCAGCGAGTGACACACCCGAATGCCCTCGCGCTGGTAGTGAGGATCGCGCGTTATCACGATATTGAGCCGTCCCGGCAGCGCACGGCCGATCGATTCGAACGTCTTGCGCCCCATCACCAGCGGTTTGCCCAGCGTGAGGGATTTGAAGCGCTTCAGGTCTTCGGGCAAATACCACGGCAGGCGGTTGTCCACGCCGATGACGCGATTGCGCGACATCGCCGCGATCATCGCCACCGGTGTTTCCAGCTTCAGTGATTTCACATCGTTCATACGGCGATCGGGGCCTTGATGGATGGGTGAGACTCGTAGCCCTCGATCGCGATGTCCTCGAAGCGGAAGTCGAACAGACCATCGACCGCCGGATTGAGCTTCAACCTCGGCAGCGGCAATGGCTCGCGGGACAGCTGCAACCGGGCCTGATCGAGATGATTGAGATAGAGATGGGCATCCCCCAGCGTATGCACGAATTCGCCGGGCTTCAGCCCGCAGACCTGCGCCACCATGTGGGTCAGCAGCGCATAGCTGGCGATATTGAACGGCACGCCCAGGAAGATGTCCGCGCTGCGCTGATAGAGCTGGCAGGACAACTCGCCGTTGGCGACATAGAACTGGAACAGCGCGTGACAAGGCGGCAACGCCATCTCGTCGACCAGGGCAGGGTTCCAGGCCGAGACGATGTGGCGGCGAGAGTCCGGGTTACGGCGTATCTGCTCGACCACCTTGGCGATCTGATCGATATGCTCGCCATCGGGTGCCGGCCAGCTGCGCCACTGGTAACCGTAGACAGGCCCCAGATCGCCATCGGCGTCCGCCCACTCGTCCCAGATAGTGACGTTGTGTTCATGCAGGTAGGCGATATTGGTATCGCCCCGCAGGAACCAGAGCAACTCATGGATGATCGAGCGCAAGTGGAGCTTCTTGGTGGTCACCAGCGGGAAGCCCTCGCGCAGATCGAAGCGCATCTGATGGCCGAACACGCTAAGCGTACCGACACCGGTGCGATCGGCTTTTTCAATGCCGCTGTCGAGCACGCGCTGCATCAAGTCGAGATAGGGCCGCATGGGCACGCTCCTTTACGGTGACAGGCCCACCGCGAGAGAAGAGCCTGTCAAAACACTTTATCAAATTCGAAACGGCTGAAGATCGGAGCATTCGCTCACTCGGCGCGCCCCGCTCAGCGGGCGGTTCGATCCTTGCGCGCGTCGTCGACCCCATTGTGCCGCGACCAGACGATCAGCGCGATACCGGCAAGAATCATCGGCAACGACAGCAACTGTCCCATGGTCAGCCAATCGAAGGCGATGAAGCCCAACTGCGGATCCGGGCGACGAAAGAATTCGGACAGGAAGCGAAACGCGCCATAGCAGATCAGGAAGAGCCCAGAGACGAAACCGCGTCGACGTGGTGTCAGCGAGGCGACCCAGAGCACCCCGAACAACACGACGCCTTCGAGAAAGAACTGGTACAACGAAGAAGGGTGACGCCCCTGCCCGCCCATGCCCGGGAAGACCAGCGCCCAGGGAACGTCGGTCACGCGGCCCGGCAGTTCATGATTGATGAAGTTGCCGATGCGCCCGGCACCCAGCCCGATCGGCACCAGCGGCGCGATGAAATCCGTCAGCTGGAAAAACGCCAGGCCGTGCTTGCGCGCGAACAGCAGTGCGGCCACCAGCACCCCCAGCAGGCCGCCATGGAAGCTCATGCCGCCGTCCCAGACCTGGAATATCCACAGCGGGTTTTCCAGCAGGCGGTCCAGGCCGTAGAACAAGGCATAGCCGATACGACCGCCGAGCACGACCCCCAGCGCCCCGTAGAACAGCATGTCGCCGATGTCGTCCGGCTTGAGCCCCAGGCGGTCGGCGCGTCGACGCCCCAACCACCAGGCCCCCACGAAGCCGATGACATACATCAGCCCGTACCAGTGCACCTTGAGCGGGCCCAACGAAATGGCCACCGGGTCGATCTCGGGGTAAGCCAGCATGCTTTCTCCTTGGCTACGAAAGAGTTAGGGGGAA
This sequence comes from Salinicola sp. MIT1003, assembly GCF_001858555.1. Classification (NCBI taxonomy): domain Bacteria; kingdom Pseudomonadati; phylum Pseudomonadota; class Gammaproteobacteria; order Oceanospirillales; family Halomonadaceae; genus Salinicola; species Salinicola sp. MIT1003. Next base: position 72,458 of record NZ_MCAP01000055.1, on the reverse strand, counting down.
CGCTGAATAAATCGGCGAGCAGGATGAAGCGCAAGGCGCACGGAGCGCAGGAACCGGAGCATATGGGTTATATGTGAGGATTCCGAGCACCGCGCAACGAAGCCGATTCACCTGCGCAGACATTTATGCAGTGTTTCCTTAGCCGATCATCAGCTTGATCCCTACCACGATCAGCAGGAGGGCAAAGATACGTCGCAGCGTCCTGGCAGGCAATGCATGAGCCACCTTGACCCCGACTCGGGCCATCGGCACGCTGGTCACCATCAGGCCGAGAAACGCCGGCCACATCACGTAGCCCGTCGCTCCCGCGGGCAGCGTCATCTCGCCCCACCCCACGACGACGTTGGTCACGGTGCCGATCAGCGCGATCGGCAGGCCGATCGCCGAGGAGGTTCCCACCGCTTCCGTCATGCGGCTGGTGAAGCGCGACAGCCAGGGCACCGACATGACGCCGCCGCCGACGCCGAACAGGGTCGAGACGCCGCCGATCACCGTTCCGGCGAGCGTCATCGGCCAGCGACGCGGCACCCGCCCCTGGGTCGCCGGCGGGCGCGTCAACAGCATCCTCAGGGCCATCAACACTGCGAAAAGACCGAACAGACGCGTCAGCGCATGCCCGGGCAACGCCGAGGCCAGCAGCACGCCGAGAATGCCGCCGACGACGAGCCCCGGGATCATCAACCGCAGCCAGTCCTGGCGCACACTGCCCCGGCGCCAGTGACCCCAGGCCGAGGACGCGCCGGTCACGACAATCGTCGCCAGCGACGTACCGACCGCCAGATGCGCGACCACGACAGGATCGAAACCCTGCGCCAGAAAGGTGAAGACCAGCGCGGGAACGATGACGATGCCGCCACCGATACCGAATACGCCCGCCATCAGGCCGGCAGCGGCGCCGACCAGCAGGTAGATCACGATGGCGGTCAGCATTCGATGCTCCCCATCCATGCGATAGCGTCATCGACTGGGGAAAGCGAAGCATCTACCGTCGGCGCGGCAATGGCAGGGAGGGTGAAGACTGGCATGAAGCGGTCCTGTAGAGAGCGAGGCATCGGAAGCAGGATATCGGGTGGCTAGGCATCGCACGAGCGTCGCGCGCGGATCGCTAGCGCGCTTATGTTACGCTGCTGCCAGGGCCGTGTCATGGCAGCGGCCTCCTCGTCCGGATTGCCCCTTTCTCGTCCGGATTGCCCCTTACCCATCGGGAAACCGCTACATGTGCTTGATCGTGTTCGACTGGCAGCCCCGGGCCGCGGTGAAGTTACGCCTCGCGGCCAACCGCGACGAGTTTCATGCCAGACCGGCCGAGGCCCTGCACCGATGGCCGGACGCCGGACTGATCGGCGGTCGTGACCTGGTGGGCGGCGGTACCTGGCTCGCGGCGACGCACGCCCGCGTGGCCGCACTGACCAACGTACGAGACGGCCTGACACCGATACTCCCCGACGCCCCCAGTCGTGGCCAGCTCGTCCGTCAGGCGCTGGAAACCGATGATTTGACGAAGTGGCTGGAGGACCTGGCCGAAGGTGGCGCCGAACCTTATGCCGGTTTCAACCTGCTGGTCATGGCGGAGGATCGACTCTGGACGTTGCACCACAGCCGTCACGAGACTCGCTGGCAACTCGTGGCACCCGGCCTGCACGGGCTCTCCAACGCTACGCTGGATACGCCCTGGCCCAAGCTCGTTCGCGCCCGCGACGCCTTGCAACGATCGCTGAGCGCCCCGGACTGGCGAGTCGGAATGTGGCCGGCCATGCGTGACGTGCGCCCGGCCCCGGACGATGAGCTGCCGGACACCGGTATCGGCCGGGAACGCGAGCGTTTCCTGTCGCCACCGTTCATCGAGGGGCAGGCGTACGGGACACGGGCGACGACCCTGGTCACGGTCAGCGCCGGGAACACGACGCTGGAAGAGCAGCGATTCGGCCCCGGCGGCGAGCCGATGGGCAGGATGACGCGCTTGGCGACGAGCGCGCCGGATCAATCCTGAGGCGGCAGCAGGTGCCCTATCTGCCAGTCCGTCATCCGCTGGCGCAGGTGCGCCCTGACCACTGCCGTGGTGGGCAGGGAGAGCGTCTCCGCCACCAGCGACCGGGCATCCCCGATACTGACGCGGCGGATCGCCGCCCGCACCCGTGGCAGGCTGGGCGCGTTCATCGACAGCGCCTCGAAGCCCATGCCCATCAGCAGCAACGCGCCGGAAGGATCGCCCGCCAGTTCGCCACAGACCGAAGCCGGAACCCCGAGCCGCTGGCTCTCCTCCGCCAGCCGTGCCAGCGCGTTGAGCACCGCCGGATGACAGGCGTCGTAGAGACTGGCCACACGCGCATTGTTGCGATCGACCGCCAGCAGGTACTGGGTCAGGTCGTTGCTTCCCACCGAGAAGAAGTCGACGCGCTCCGCCAGCGCCGAAAGCTGGTAGAGCGTTGCCGGTACTTCGATCATCACGCCAACCTTGGGCGACGCCACCTCGATGCCATCCTCGGCGAGTTCTTCGCGAGCTCGTGCCAACAGGCGCAGTGCGGTGTCGACCTCGTCCACGCTGGTGATCATCGGTAACAGGATTCGCAGGTTATCCAGCTCGCGGGAGGCCATGAGCATGGCCCGCATCTGGACCATCAGCACTTCGGGATGATCGAGGGTAACGCGAATCCCCCGCCAGCCGAGGAACGGGTTGGCTTCGTTGATGGGGAAGTAAGGCAGATCCTTGTCACCGCCGATGTCGAGCGTACGCATCACCACCGGCAGGGGCGCGAAGCTGGAAAGCTGCTCGTGATAGAGCCGCGTCTGCTCCTGCTCGCTGGGGAAGCGTTCGTTCATCATGAACGGCACTTCCGTGCGGTAGAGGCCGACACCGCTGACACGCGGCTTGAGCTGCGCCACCATATCGACCGCCAACCCGGTATTGACCATCAGCGGCATCCGGTGACCATCGGAGGTTTCGCTGGGCAGATGCTGTTCGTGCTCCAGCACTTCCGCCAGCGCCCGTTCCTCCTTGATCAAGCGCTCGTAGCGCTTGGCCAGCTGAGGCTCGGGGCGCACGAACAAGCGCCCCCGGTGGCCGTCGAGAATCGCCTTGGCCCCGTTGATTCGAGGCAACGGCAGATCGACCATGCCCAGCACCGTCGGGATACCCATGGCCCGCGCCAGGATCGCGACATGCGAGTTGCTGGAACCCCGGATCGACACCAGCGCGGCCAGACGCCCCCTGGGCAGTTCGCCCAGCGTTGCCGCACTGATCTCGTCACCCACCAGAATGGTATTGGCCGGGTACGTCGAGGGCGTCAGTTCGTTGCTTTCCTGAAGATGCGCCAGCACTCGCCGCCCCAGATCGCGAATATCCATCGCCCGCTCGCGAAGATAACCGTCATCGACGCGCTCCAGATATTGCGTGTGACGCCGTACCACGTCGGCCAGCGCCCCCGGCGCCCACTGCCCTTCGCGAATCCGCTTTTCGACCTCGTTGCCCAGTGCGGCATCGCCCAGCATCTGCTGGTAGACATCGAAAAGCGCCAGTTCCTGGGTGGAAATACGACTGGCAAGACGCGCGCCCGCCTTGCGAATGTCCTCGCGGACGTGAGCAAGCGCCGCATGCAGGCGCACCACCTCGGCATCCGGATCGGTCGGGATCAGATCGGGAACGCTATCCAGGTCCGCCGGCGGCGCGACCACCACGATCTCGCCGATCGCCATCCCCGGCGATGCCGCCACGCCGGAAAACATCGCCTGCCCATCGGGCTCGGCGGGACGGTTGAGCGTGCCCGACACCAGCGCATGGGCCAGCACGCCGGCCAGCTGCGCCGCCATGGTGACCAGAAAGGCCTCGTCACCTTCGTCGAAGCGGCGTTTTTCCTGCTGCTGAACCACCAGCACACCCAGCATCCGGCGCTGGTGGATGATAGGCACGCCAAGGAAGCTCGAAAAACGCTCCTCTCCGGTCTCGGCAAAATAACGAAACTGTGGATGACCCGGCGCATCCTCGAGATTCAGCGGCTCCTCCCGCTGACCAACGAGACCGACCAGCCCTTCGCCAAGGCGCAATGTCACGATACCCACGGCCTGGGTACGCAAACCGATAGTGTCCATCAACACCAGACGATCGCGTTCGCGGTCGAACAGATAGATGGAGCAGACGTCGGTGCGCATCGCTTTGCGGATGCGGCGCACCATGGTGGCCAGTGCGGCGTCCAGGCTGCGGGCGCCGTTGACTTCCTGAACGATGCGGCGAAGGGTATCGAGCATGAGCCTTTTTCTTGTGGGCGAGGGGGTCCTCGTCGTGGCATCGGGACGGGCATCGCCAGCCGCCCCTGATACGAGCTTCGAAAGCAGGAGCCTCGAAAGCCGGTCTCAGGGGCACGCTGAGCACCCATGGATCCTGTTAGCGGCCTTGCCCTAAAGCCTGGCCATTTCCTCCAGTGACAGTCGATGAAACTCAGGCGCCAGCTCCCGTAGCGCGCGCCGGTAAACCTCGCGCTTGAACGAGACGACCTGACCCAGAGGATACCAGTAACTTACCCATCGCCAGCCATCGAATTCCGGTTTGGGCGTGCTATCGACACAAACCCGACTGTCGTGACAGCGAATTTTCAGTAAAAACCACTTCTGTTTCTGACCAATACAGATCGGTTTCGAGTGCGTTCGGACCATGCGTCGGGGGAGACGGTAACGCAGCCATCCTCGCGTACAGGCCACCACATCGACATCCCTCGAGGTCAACCCGATCTCCTCCTCGAGTTCCCGGAAGAGTGCCTGTTGCGGTGTCTCGCAAGCCTTGATACCTCCCTGCGGAAATTGCCACGCCTCCTGACCCGCCCGACGCGCCCAAAGCAGCTGGCCGTCACAGTTGGCGATGATGATGCCAACGTTCGGCCGAAAGCCATCGGCGTCTATCACAGCGTTCACCTTAGCTCAATCGTCGTTGACATCATTCTTCCACAAAGCGAGAAAGGGCATCAATACGCCTTAAGCCAACCCGCCATAAAACATTGAAAAGAAGGCGTCTTATCCTGTCACCGTTGGTGACGAAGACTCGATCGACCGAAGCCGGCACCCGAGCGCGGCCGGCGTGGGCAAAGCCGCGGGAGTTTGCGATACTGCCGAGCGCTCGGGCCCATGCCCTGAGCAACAAGAATTCCTGATCCACAACTTGATCCACAAAACATGCGGTACGCAAACGGGAGCCAACCTTGAGCCTGGCCATCTTCGATCTCGACAACACCCTGCTGAGCTGTGACAGCGACCATGCCTGGGGCGAATTTCTGGTAGAGCAAGGTGCCGTGGACGGCGACGCCTATCGTCGCGCCAACGATCAATATCTACGGGACTATCAAGCCGGCCAGCTGGATATCATGGCGTATCTGTCGATGGCGCTGAAACCGCTGAGCGAGCATAGCGAAGAGCAACTCAACGCCTGGCATCAACAGTTCATGGCTTGCAAGATCGAACCTCATATCCTGCCGCAGGGCGAAGAATTGCTGGCCTGGCATCGTCAGCGCGGGGATTTTCTGCTGATCGTCACCGCCACCAACCGCTTCATCACCGGCCCTATCGCCCAGCGTCTGGGGGTCGACGACCTCATCGCCATTGAAGCGGAGCGCGAAAACGGGCGCTATACCGGCCGTGTCGAAGGTATCCCCAGCTACCGCGAAGGCAAGGTCACGCGAATCCGGCAATGGCTGGAAGAGCAACCCGCCCTGACGCTGGACGACGCTTGGTTCTACAGCGATTCGATCAATGATCGCTACCTGCTCGAGGAAGTGGCCACCCCCGTGGCGGTCGATCCGGACGACGAGCTCAGAGCACTGGCCAACGAGCGAAACTGGCGCGTGCTTTCGCTGAGATAGCCATCGGCGCCACCCGAGTGGGTGATTCGGCGGACTGAGCCGGTGGTTCGGCGGAAAGGCGAGGCAAGGAACGGAAGGACATAGACCGAGAAGCCCCGGCCAAGGCCGGGGCTTACTGTTAGACCGGGGTTTACTGTTAGACCGAGGTTTACTGTTCGATAGCGGCAAGACGATCGACTTGCCACCGAGGTCACTCCGTCCGTACGGATTGGGCATCCGACGCCTTGGCTACGTCGACAGGCGTGTGCGCCGCATGCAGGCGGCTGATCAGCTGATCCTCGAGATCGAATCGCTCCGTCATGCTTCCGCCGAGCTTCTCCAGCCAGCCGGGGAGACGGTCGGTGTAGCGCTGACAGCGCGACGGCGTGGCGTATTCATTATCGAAATCGAGTACCAGCTGCGTCGAGGCATCGACCCGCGCCAGCAGCTTGTCGGCCACCGCCAGCGCCTCGCGATCCTCGAAGGCCCTGGCCTCTTCTCGCAACTGCGGGTAGATCTCGAAATGCCCGGCGCTGATGTAATCCATCAAGGCTTCACTGAAGGTATCGATGCGCGTCTTGGACACCGCCGAGAGATCGGCATCGCAGAATTCACGCAGGTCGACCAACGTCACGAGCATGTCATAGCGCTGTTCCAGCCATCGATCGATCAGTGCATGAACGCCACCCCAGCGCTCCTGAGCGGTTTTGCAATCTTCCAGCATGATCAGCCTCTCCCTCGTCGCCTCTCTCCCTCATCGCGTGTTTTCCAGGAGACATGGCATCCTGCTTCAGGACGCCTGCCCCGCCGGCTCGCGAACCGTCTTACCACTGTAGCGCACTCGAGATACGATCATCATCACCGGAATGATGCCCAGGACGACGAATCCGGCCAATGTCCACTGCGGCAACGTCACGCCCCACAGGGCCCCCTCGACCGCCGCGCACTCGCCGGAACCATGCAGCACCCGGGACATGACGTCCCACAGCGGCAACATATCCATCATGTAATCCAGGCCAGGCCCGCAGCTGGGCACGCTGTCCGGCGGCAGGGTCTGCAGCCAGACATGCCGCCCTGCCACACCGATTCCGCCCAGCACGGCGAGCAGAGAGAGCCCGGCATAGACGAAGCCACCGCGTCGTCCGGGATTATGGATCGCACCGATCAGGAAGACGATACCCGCGGATATCACGGCGACGCGCTGAAAGATGCACAGCGGGCAGGGTTCGAGACCGACGCCATACTGCAGGTAAAGGGCAACGGCCATCATGAAGCAGCACATCAACAGGCCCAGCACGCACCACTGACGAACGCTTGCCTGCGCTATCCAACGCTTGATTTGCATGTTCCTTCCCACTGCATGCCGGAACGCAATCGCACCGGCGGTTTTCCAACCTCGACGACAGCCGGTTTCGAGGACCTTCGTCGAACGTCATGAATTCGCGATTTACGGGTTCACTGACTCACGCTGCCGAACGAGGTTCCCTCGCCCGCTGGAAATAATCGGCGATGAACTGCGCAAAAGAAACCTGATCCTCGGCCTCGATGTCGTGCTGTTGCTGATGCGAAGTGTCGACCAGTTGGGAAAACAGCTCGGCGCGGGATTCATCCATCGGCGTCGAGCGCCACTGCTCCGCTTGCGCCTTGGCGAGATCGGCAATCAGATCCGCCCACTCGCCGCCATGCGCCTCCATGGCGCGCAGCATCTGTGCCGAGGGCGTCAGTTCCGGATCGTCCAGACGCAAAGCGATGGCATTGATCGCGGCGACATGGAGATCATCTCCCTCGATGGCGTCCAGCAGCTCGGCGACCCTGCGCATGCCATCGATGATCTCGTGCCCGCGGGTGCGCAGCGGCACGCGACGATCGCCGATCTGCAGTTCCAGGTTCGGATCGCGCCCCCGCTCGACCACCAGACGACGATTGTCGTCCAGACGGTCGCACTCCTCGTCCGGAATCCAGGGGCTTTCGGAAAGCAGGCACCAGAGCAGGAAGGTATCCAGGAAGCGCATCTGCGGCTCGTCGATCCCCAGCGGCAGAAACGGGTTCAGGTCGAGGCAGCGTACCTCGATATACTCGACGCCACGCGCCTCCAGAGCCTGGGTCGGCGTCTCGTCGTGCCGCGCCACGCGCTTGGGGCGAATGTCGCTGTAATACTCGTTCTCGATCTGCAGGATATTGGCGTTCAACTGGCGCCAGTCACCGTCGACCTCCACGCCGATGCGACGATAGTCCGGCCATTCGGCGGAGATGGCGTGGCGCAGCGTGCCCACGTAGTTGGAAAGCGAGTTGAAACAGATCTTCAACTGCTCCTGCACCTTGTTCTGGTAGCCGAGATCCGACATGCGCAGGCTGGTCGCGTAGGGTGCGTAGAGCGTTCTCTCACCCAGCGGCTGGAGCTTGTCGCCGCGATCGTCGCCGCCCTCCCCCAGGAAGCTCCGGTCCAGCGCCGGCGAGGCGCCGAACAGATAGAGCAACAGCCAGCTGTTGCGCCGGAAGTTGCGGATCAGGTCGAAGTAGCGGGTCGAGCGGTAGCCCTGCAACGACTCGTCCTGGCGGCCTTCCAGCTTCTGCAGCAGCGGCCAGATGTCGTCCGGCAACGACACGTTGTAGTGGATACCCGCAATCGACTGCATGATGCGTCCATAGCGCGCATCCAGCCCCTTGCGATAGACATGCTTCATGGTGCCGATGTTGGAGGTGCCGTAGTCGGCGATCGGAATGCTGTCGTTGCCCTGGAGTCGCGCCGGCATGCTGGCCGGCCAGATCCACTCGCCATCGAGCTGGCGATAGGTGAAACGCACCAGGTCGCCCAGAAACGAGAGCGCATCGGCAGGACGACAGTAGACCGGGGTAATGTACTCGAGCAGTGCCTCGGAGTAGTCGGTCGTGATATGCGGGTGGGTCAGCTTGGAGCCGAGCCCGTGCGGGTGAGCGGTCTGGACGATGGAACCCTCCGCGTCGACTCGCAGACCTTCCTTTTCGATGCCCCGCCGTAGACGACCAAGCAATCCCTTCTGGGCCGGCGCCATCAAGTGGCCGACGTTCGTGGCGAGTTGATCAGACACGCTCAACACCTTATCTCGTTGGAGGAGCGCTGCTCCCCCGTTTGTCCGTGCGTTGACGATGCCGAAAGGAAATCGCTCCCATCCGGTCCGCCTCGAGCAAAACCTCATTATGGAGCCGACGGTAGCGCTTTCAAGGCTAATGACTTTCCAGACCGATGGCTTTCAAGACCGATGGCTTTCAAGACCGATGGCTTTCAAGACCAGAAGCCGACAGAGACTAGCGGCTTCGCCTCCGTTCGTCGTTACGTCCGCCGCTGTGCCTTCAACAGCGCTTCGGCCATCGCGCCGCCGGGCTGCGCGGATTGCCGGTCACCGCCACCCTGACGGGGCTGCCGCCCTCGCCCTGCGTCGCCACGGCGAGACTTGCCGCCACCGGCGCGACGCTCGCCCGGAGACGTTTTCTCGCCGGCCGTGTCACCGAGTCGCATCGTCAGGCCGATGCGCTGGCGCGCCACGTCGACCTCCATCACCTTGACCTTGACGATGTCGCCGGCCTTCACCACCTGACGCGGATCGTCGACGAACTTGTCGGCCAGCGCGGAAATGTGCACCAGCCCATCCTGATGCACGCCGATATCGACGAACGCTCCGAAATGGGTCACGTTGGTGACGACCCCTTCCAGCAGCATGTCGGGTTCGAGATCGCCGATCTTCTCGACGCCTTCGCGGAACGTCGCCGCCTTGAATTCGGGACGCGGATCGCGGCCTGGCTTGTCGAGTTCCGCCAGGATGTCGATCACCGTCGGCACCCCGAACGCGTCATCGACTGCTAGCGCATCTTGTAGATAGTCCGAGGGCTTGAGCGACTTCAGATAGCGGCTGTCGCCGATCAGGCCGCCCAGCTCGCGGCCGTTGCGCTCGGCGATGCGCGCCACCAGCGGGTAGGCTTCCGGGTGCACGGCACTGGCGTCGAGCGGATTGTCACCGCCCATGATGCGCAGGAACCCGGCGCACTGCTCGAAGGTCTTGGGCCCCAGCCGGTCGACGCTCAGCAGCTCCTGGCGGGTGCGAAATGGCCCTTCGCGGTCGCGCCGGGCGACGATGTTGTCGGCGAGCATCTTGCTCAGCCCGGACACCCGAGACAGCAGCGCGCTGGAGGCGGTGTTGAGATCCACGCCCACGGCATTGACGCAATCTTCGACCACCGCCTCGAGACTGCGGGACAGATTGACCTGGGAAACATCGTGCTGATACTGGCCGACGCCGATCGACTTGGGATCGATCTTGACCAGCTCGGCCTGCGGATCCTGCAGGCGCCGGGCAATCGAGACCGCGCCACGAATCGAGACATCGAGATCGGGAAACTCCCGTGCCGCCAGCTCCGACGCGGAATAGACCGAGGCGCCGGCCTCGCTGACCATGACCTTGGCAACCTGGCGCGGCGCCACGCGCTTGACCAGCTCGGCGGCGAGCTTATCGGTCTCGCGGCTGGCCGTGCCGTTGCCGATCGCGACCAGCGATACCTCGTGGCGCTCGACCAGATCGGCCAGCGTCGCCAGCGCTTCGTCCCAGCGTTTCTGCGGCGCATGCGGGTAGATGACCGCCTGCTCGAGAAAGCGACCGGTGGCATCGACCACCGCGACCTTGCATCCGGTGCGCTGACCGGGATCGATCCCCAGCGTGGTGCGCGGTCCGGCCGGCGCCGCCAGCAGCAGATCCTTGAGGTTGGCAGCGAACACATCGATCGCCTCCTGCTCGGCCCGCTCCCGCAGCCGCCCCATCAATTCGGTTTCGAGATGGGTGTAGAGCTTGACGCGCCAGCTCCAGCGAACCACCTCCTTCAACCAGCGCGAAGCGGGCTGCTCGGCGCCGAGATCAATGCCGACATGGCGCGCGATCGCCACCTCGGCGGGGTGGATCGGTGCCTCGTCTTCTCCCGCCATCGCCAGCGAGAGCGACAGCACGCCCTCCTTGCGTCCGCGGAACATCGCCAGCGCCCGGTGCGACGGCGTCCTGGCGAGATTTTCGTCATGCTCGAAGTAGTCGGAGAACTTGGCGCCTTCGGTCTCCTTGCCCTTGACCACCCGGGCGCGAAGCTGGCCGTCTTCCCACAATCGTTCGCGCAGCCGGCCGACCAGCTCGGCCTCTTCGCTGAAGCGCTCCATCAGGATCTGCTTGGCCCCGTCCAGCGCGCTCCTGGCATCCTCGATGCCATGGCTCTCGCCGGTGGCGCTATCGATGAACGCCGCCGCTTCGCCATCCGGGTCGAGGCCGGGATCGGCCAACAGCCGGTCCGCCAACGGCTCCAGCCCCGCCTCCCGGGCGATCTGCGCCTTGGTCCGGCGCTTCTTGCGATAGGGCAGATAGAGATCTTCCAGCCGCTGCTTGGTAGTGGCTGCCTTTAGCTCGGCGCGCAGCGCATCGGTCATCTGCCCCTGCTCGTCGATCGCCTGCAGGATCGCCTCGCGACGCTCCTCCATCTCGCGCAGATAGCGCAAGCGCTCTTCGAGCGCACGCAGCTGACCATCGTCGAGACCGCCGGTGGCCTCCTTGCGGTAACGGGAGATGAACGGAACGGTGGCGCCGCCATCCAGCAGCTCGACGGCGGCATTGACCTGATTGGAGCGAACGCCGAGCTCATCGGCGATCAACGCAATGATTGCGGTTTGAGTCTTGGACATGAAAACCATCACGATAGGTAGGATCGCGCCACGTTAGCACACCGGCGCGAGAGGCTCACACTCCAGAGGTATCGAAGTCGCACAAACCAGACGGGGATGGCCGATGGCCATCCCCGTCAGATACCGCACGGCTCGCGGCAGCAGCTCGACGAATCCGTCTCGAACAGGCGCCGGCGTGTCTACAGGCGCCAGAGTATCTACAGGCGCCAGAACGTCTACAGCTCCAGATAGACGACAGACGTCAGAGCGTCTGCGGGCCGGCCGCCAGGATCACGGCATCGACATCGTCGAACTTGGTGAAGTTGGCGATGAACTTGGCCACCAGCGCATTCATCTGTTCACGGTACGCCTCCTGGTCGCTCCAGGCATCACGCGGATCGAGCAGCTTGGCGTCGACCCCGTCCACCGCCAGCGGCACGTCGAGATTGAGCCCTTCGATATGCCGGGTCTCGATATCCTTCAGGTCGCCTTCCTGGATGGCGCGAATGATGGCGCGAGTCGTCGGAATGCTGAAGCGGCTGCCGCCCTGGCCGTAAGCCCCGCCACTCCAGCCGGTATTGACCAGGTAGACACGAGACTCGAAGGCCTCGATGCGCTTGATCAGCAGGTCGGCGTACTCATGTGCCGGGCGCGGGAAGAACGGTGCCCCGAAGCAGGTCGAGAACGTCGCCTCGAGGCCGCTGGCGGAGCCCATCTCGGTCGAGCCGACCTTGGCGGTGTAGCCGGACAGGAAGTGATAGGCCGCCGCTTCCTTGGAGAGCAGCGAAACCGGCGGCAGCACGCCGCTCATGTCGCAGGTCAGGAAGATGATCGCGCTCGGCTCGCCGGCGCGGTTTTCCTCGACCCGCTTCTCGACGAACTCCAGCGGATAGCCGGCGCGTCCGTTCTGGGTCAGGCTGTCGTCGGCATAGTCAGGCACCCGATCCTCTGCCAGCACCACGTTTTCCAGCACGGTGCCGAAACGGATGGCGTCCCAGATGATCGGCTCGTTCTTGCGCGACAGATCGATGGTCTTGGCATAGCAGCCGCCTTCGAAGTTGAAGACGGTGCCTTCGCCCCAGCCATGCTCGTCGTCGCCGATGAGATAGCGTTCCGGATCCGCCGACAACGTCGTCTTGCCGGTGCCGGACAGCCCGAAGAACAGCGTGGTTTCCCCATCCTCGCCGACATTGGCGCTGCAGTGCATCGGCAGCACGTCCTTCTCCGGCAACAGGAAGTTCTGCACCGAGAACATCGCCTTCTTCATCTCGCCCGCATAACGCATGCCGGCCAGCAGCACCCGACGACGCGCGAAATTGATCATCACCGTGCTTTCGGAACGCGTACCGTCGCGCTGCGGGTCGCAGACGAAATCGGGCGCGCTCAGCACCGTCCACTCGCTCTTGTCCTTCGGATTCCAGTTGTCGGGGCGCACGAAAAGGTTGCGACCGTAGAGGTTGTGCCAGGCCTTCTGCGTGATGACACGAATCGGCAGGTAGTACTCCGGATCGGCGCCGACATGTAGCTCGGAGACGAAGGTATCGCCACCCGCCAGATAGTCCTCGACCCGCTCCCACAGCGCATCGAATACGCTCGGTCCGACCGGGCGATTGACCTGCCCCCAGTCGATCAGATCCGACGTGGAGGGCTCGTCGACGATGAAGCGATCCAGGGTGGACCGGCCGGTGCGCTCGCCTGTCTCCACCACCAATGCACCATTGGCGGCCAGCACGCCTTCTCCTCTTGCGAGGGCATATTCGACCAGCTCGGCCGTGGTCAAATTGGTATGCGCTTTCGCGTGGCGGGAATCATTGGCAGCCTGGAACGAGGCTTGAGAGGTGGTCATTATCCGGTCCTGGGCCCTGAGGCCTCTGTTTTCGTGTCGTTTCACAGCGTCGAAGGCCCGCCGCTGCGACGCCTGGCGGGCGAAAAAGGATCGTCATTATGGCAAAAAGCGCCCGACGCGCAAACGCAGGACGCTCGATGCCAATGCCGCCTTGATCGAAGCCCGGGCCTCGGCGAACGGCAGAATCAGTGAAGTGTCGGCGATGGCGCCTGTGGCGAGTCGATGATCGCCTCGATTTCTGCCGCACTAAAATGGTACCGGGTATGACAAAAATGGCACTGCGTATCGATCGCCTTCTGCTCGTCCAGAATGCTGCGCAGCTCATCGGCGCCAAAGGTATGCAGGGCATTGGCGATCCGCTCCCGCGAGCAGGTGCAGCCGAACGCCAGCGCCTTGGGCGCGAAGACCCGCGTGGTTTCTTCATGGAACAGCCGATACAGCACGTCCTGGGCCGGCAACGTCAGCATTTCGTCGTCGGTGATCGTGGAGGCCAGATGAACGACACGCTCCCAGGCATCGGGATCCTTGTTGGAGGTATCGTCCGGCAGCTGCTGCAGCAGCAGACCGGCGCTGCGCTGGCCGTCGGCGCTCAGCCACAGGCGCGTCGCCAGCTGCTCCGACTGCGCGAAGTAGGCTTCCAGGCAGCTCGCCAGGTGATCGTGTTCCAGCGCCACGATGCCCTGATAGCGATTGCCCTCGGCAGGATCGAGGGTGATCACGATCTGGCCGTCGCCGACCAGCTGTCGCAGCGTGGCGTTGTCGGCGAATACCTGATTCTCGTCATAGCGGGCGATGGCCCGCAGCTGACCGCCCGGATTGGATTCGGCCATCAGCACATCGACGCCCTGCTTGCCCCGGATTTCCAGGCTGACGGTGCCATCGAGCTTGACCGTCTCGGTCAGCAGGGCCACGGCGCTCAACAGCTCTCCCAGCTGATAGCGGATCGGCTCGGGGTAATCCTGGCGCTCGAGCACTTCCCGGTAGGCGGACTCCAGTTGCACGATCTCGCCGCGTACATTGGTATCGTCGAATAGAAAACGCTGGATTTCATCGTTCATGAATCATGTCTCGTCGGATGCCGGGCGAATCGCTGAGGATCGCCCGGCAATGGCAGATAGGGGGTTGGCAGGCAGCTCACGGCGCCAGTGCGCCAGACGTTCAGTCGTCGGTCTGTTGACGCTGGAAGCGGTGGATATCGCGACGCTGGCGCTTGTCCGGTCGCTTGATCGGTGGCTGCATCACCTGATTGGCCAGCTTTCGCTGATGCGCTTCCCGCGCGCGACGGTCGATGCTGTCGGGGGTTTCGGCATAGAGTTGCTGCGCCTCGGGCGCGCCGCGGCGCTGGTCGGACAGCGCCAGGACCTCGACGGTCGCGTTGTCCCAGCCTTGCGGCACCTCGATCAGCGCCCCGACCTCGACATTCCTGCTGGTCTTGACGCGATTGCCGTTGTAGCGGACCTTGCCGCCTTCGATCGCTTTCTTGGCCAGCTGGCGCGTCTTGAAGAATCGCGCCGCCCACAACCATTTATCGATACGAACCGTTTCACTCATGGATCTGTCACCTCGACCTGCGTAGATGGGGGTCGCTGTCCATGGCTTCAAGCCGGCGTTTCGGGCAGCAGTGACGCGAAGCGATCGACGACGGTGAATGCCGGATGCGAACTACCGGGCTTGCGGCTGTCGGGCTGATGGATGCCCAGCAGGTGGCGAATGCCGTAATCCCGGGCGCACGCCAGCACGTCGGCATTGTCATCGACGAACAGGCTGCGTGCGGGGTCGAACGGATGCAAGGCCTGCATCGCGTCCCAGAACGCCGGCTGCTCCTTGGGCGCCCCCACGTCCGCGGAAGAGACGATACGGTCGACATAGCGGTCCAGGCCGGTCAACGGCAGCTTGAGCCCGAGACTCTCGCGGTCGGCGTTGGTCGCCAGCACGACATCCACCGGCGCGGCCTTGAGCCACTCCATGAATGCCAGCGCGTCGGCGCGCCAGCCGATCAGGTGCGCAACCTCGCGTTTGAGCGCGACGATATCCAGCGACAGTTCGCGACTCCAGTGCGCCAGGCTGTACCAGTCCAGCGTTCCGCGGGACTCGAGAATCCGAGTCTCCAGCGCGGTGCGATGCGAGTCGTCGAGACGATGCAGCTCGACGTAGCGACGCGGCAGATGCTCCAGCCAGAAATGGCTATCGAAGTGCAGATCGAGCAACGTACCGTCCATATCCAGAAAAACGGTATCGATGGCATTCCAGTCGATCATTGGGCGATACCTCGGCAATCGGACGGAAAGGGAATCCCGTTGGGTGTCGTCATTGTCGCTTAGGCGAAGAATGGACATTTCCCACACGGGCAGGCGTCGATTATTGTACCCAGTGCAACCCGCCCGATGCACGGAGGCCCCATGGCGCCGACAGACTCTCCCTCGTTACCCTTGACCAAGCCGACGATTCTCGAGCGGCGCCATATGGCCCAGAGCGAACTGTTTGCGATCGAATCACTCGATTTGCGCTTCGCCAATGGCGAGCAGCGAACATTCGAACGTTTGAAAGGCAAGGGACGCGGTGCGGTGATGGTGGTGGCGATACCGGACCCCGATCATGTACTGCTGATCCGCGAATACGCAGCGGGTTTCGATGAATATATGCTCACCCTGCCCAAGGGATTGGTCGACCCGGGCGAAGACATCATCACGGCCGCCAATCGGGAACTCATGGAAGAGTGCGGCTTCGGCGCCAACCGCATCGAGCCGCTGGTAGAGCTGTCGCTGGCACCCAACTACATGAATCACCGCATGCAGGTGATGCTGGCCAGCGATCTCTACGAAAGGCGGCTGGAGGGAGACGAGCCCGAACCATTGATCGTCGAAACGCACGCCATCGACGACATAACCGGCTTGCTGGCTCGCGACGATTTCCACGAAGGGCGCGCCGTCGCAGCACTTTTCATCGCCCGAGAGAAGCTGCGCAGCGAACGCGAGTCCGACAACTGGTGGTGAGGACATCGCCGCAGCCGCGAGCGGTCCATCTCTCCGGTCTCCCGACACATAACAAGAAAACGACCCCCGCCCCGCTGAGCGGGACGAGGGTCGAACAGTAATACTAGTTTCGAACGCTTCTATCGCGAAGCGATAATCCTATCAGTCGGGATTCACATCCTGCGCGGAGTCGATGCCGTGGTTACCTTCCATATCGTCTTCCATCGGCCCTTGCGCAGCGGAAGTATCCTGGGCGGTACCGCCTTCGGCCTTCAGGCTGCCCGGCTGGGTATTGGCAGAACCCGTCTGAGCATTGTCGTCGTCAGGCAGGTTGTTCTCCGACGGCAGCGAACCATTCGTCTCGCCGGCAGCGGAACCTCCCTGAACCTTGGTGGGCGAAGAGCCACCAGACTGGGTATTGGCCGAACCCGTTTCCGGGCTGACGCTTGGCGCCTGCTCCTGAGCGAAGGCGCCAGCAGTCGGCAGAGCAATCAAGGCGGCAAAAATGGCTGCGTTAAGCTTTTTCATGTGAATCCTCCATAATTCATCCTGGCTCGCAACACGATCCCGGCAACCGTTGCCAATGCTGCCCGTGTCACAAGAGCTTACCCTAAGCAATCTATACAAAACCTAGACATTAATCCGGCACTTGGCAAATGTTGGCGGCCACTTTCCTCTCGTTGTCATAACATTCGATAAATCGCCGGGCTGCCGGCGACAGCTCCCGATCACGACGCCAGAGCAGCTCGAAAGCGGGATTGCGCGTTTTGAAAAGATAGTTCACCCGCGCCACGTGACCCCGCGCCACCTGCTCCCGCGCGATACGTTCCGGCAGCAGCGCCAGCACCCCATCGTCCCGTTCCAGCATGGCCAGGATGGCGTAGGTCGACGAGATCTCGATCGACTGTACCGGCTGCGAGAGGCCCGCCGCGACGAACTCCTGCTCCAGCATCCTCGGCATGCTGACGGGATAAACGATCCATGCCTGCCTGGCCAGGGCGATGAAATCGGGCGCTTCGACCTTCACCAGCGGGTGCGCAGGATTGGCGACCACCCAGAGCGGTTCGGGAAAATACCCGTGGCAATGGTAATCGCCCGGACGCCGCCCGAAGTTGGAACGACACAGGGCGACATCGATCCGCCCCTGATCGAGCAGGCGCAGCAGCCCCTCGCTGGTATCCTCGATCACCTGCAACGACAGCGAAGGCTGCTCGGCGCGCACCTTGACGACGGCCTCGACTATCGCCGCGATGGCGCCCATCGTTCCCCCCACCGCCAGATGCCCGCCGAAGCCCTGCTGGATACCGATCATCTCCTCGCGCAGATGCGCCACATCGGTCTGGATCAGCCTCGCGTAGCGCACCACGCAGCGCCCCAGATCGTTGGCTTCCAATCCCCGTGCGCTGCGCAGGAACAATGGCGCGCCCAGCGTCGACTCGATCTCGTTCAGCGCCCGTGTCGCGCCGGGCTGGGAAATCGCCACCTGCTCGGCGGCCTTGTGAATGGAGCCGCACTCGTCGAGCGCCATCAGCAGGCGCAGCTGGCGCAAGCGCAGACGCGACATCAGGGTTTCCAGCGTCGGGGGCATCGACGACTCCTCTCGCTTGCGACGCGATCAAGAATTGAGACTTTGGGCGAATGCACGATCGTTATCACTCGATCAGCAACTCTCAGTGGTGGAGCGCACCGTGACCGGATAGGGTGTGGCTACCGAATCATAATAAATAACTGATTAGAAAAGGCTTTGAGCCGAAGCCGCATAGACCAAAGTGGCACAAGCCGCCCGAGGAGCCAACTCATGGCACTGATCGAACACACCACCGAGGCCCCCGCCTCGATCATCCGCTTGCACGAACGCGATGATGTCGTCATCGCACGCACGCCATTGCCCAAGGGTACCGAAGTCCTGCCGGACGTCATCCTGACAGATGCCGTGCCTGCCGCCCACAAGATCGCCATTCGCGCCCTGAACAGCGGGGACATGATTCGCCGCTACGGTCAGATCATCGGCTGCGCCACCCGCCCCATCGCGCCCGGCGATCATGTCCACGTCCATAACCTCAGCATCGGCGACCTGGAAGGCGCCGGTCAGGAACAGGGCGATGTGGAGGGCTATTCGAAGGGCTATTCGAAAGACTATGCCATCGGCAGCGAGGTCACGCCCGTCGAGCGGATCTCCCCGGCGGCCACCTTCATGGGGATTCAACGAGCGGATGGCCGTGTCGCCACGCGCAATTACATCGGCATTCTCACCTCGGTCAACTGCTCCGCCACGGTCGCTCACGCCATCGCCGACCATTTCCGGCGCGACGTTCATCCCGCGGCGATGGCGCCCTACCCCAACGTGGATGGCGTGGTCGCACTGACTCACGGCGTAGGCTGCGCGGTGGCCGCGGATGGCGAAGCGCTGGAGATGCTGCGGCGTACGCTCGCCGGCTACGCGCGCCACGTCAACTTCGCTGCCGTGCTGGTCATCGGCCTCGGCTGCGAGACCAATCAGATCGACGCGCTGATCGAGTCCCAGGGGCTGAAGCCCGGCCCCAGGCTGCATCCCTTTACTATCCAGCAGATCGGCGGCACCACCAAAGCGATCGCCGAGGGCATCCGCCATATCGAGCAACTGCTGAACGAAGCCAACCAGGTCGAACGGACACCCTGCTCGGTCGAACATCTGCGGGTCGCGCTGCAGTGCGGTGGCTCCGACGGCTACTCCGGCATCACCGCCAACCCTGCCTTGGGCGCCGCCGTGGACCGGCTGATCGCCCACGGCGGGAGTGCGGTGCTGGCCGAAACACCGGAAGTCTACGGCGCCGAACACCTGCTGACGCGCCGGGCGGTCACCCCCGCCGTGGCCCACAAGCTGATCGAGCGTATCCACTGGTGGGAGGAGTTCTGCCGGGTTCGCGGCGCTTCGCTCGACAACAACCCGTCGGCCGGCAACAAGGCCGGCGGCCTGACCACGATTCTCGAGAAGTCGCTGGGCGCGGTGGCCAAGGCCGGCACCACACCGCTGGTCGAGGTTCTCGAGTACGCCGAACCCATGCGCGAACGCGGCCTGGCCTTCATGGACTCCCCCGGCTTCGATCCGGTATCGGTTACCGGCCAGGTCGCCAGCGGCTGCAACCTCATCGCCTTCACCACCGGCCGCGGCAGCGCCTTCGGCTGCGCGCCGGTCCCCTCCATGAAGCTTTCCACCAACAGCGCGCTGTGGCGCCATCAATCGGACGACATGGATATCAACTGCGGGGCACTGATCGACGGTGAGATCGAGATGGAACAGCTGGGCGAGCAGATATTTCAGCGCTTTCTGACGCTGGCCTCCGGCGAGCGCAGCCGCAGCGAACGTCATGGCTACGGCCAACAGGAGTTCGTGCCCTGGCAGATCGGCGTCATTACCTGAGATGCAAGTCCGTCGAGAGCAAACGACCCGAGCCAGCAGATGCTGGCTCGGGTCGTTTCGGATACACCACAACCATTTCGAAGGGCGCGTTACGTCAGGCTGACGAACTGCCCCGACTCGGCGCTCTGGATGCCGGCCTCCAGCACCCGTATCACCTCCAGCGCGGCTTCCGCCGTCACAGGAAGCGGCGAGCCGTTGCGAATGGCATCGCGAACGCCGGCGTAGTAGGCCAGGTAGTCCCCGGGCAGGGTCGGCACCTCGTGCAGTTCCGGCTGAATGCCCTCGCGTACCTGGCCGATCGTCATCATGCCGTGACGCCAATCCTCTCCCCAGTGCGGCGAGGGCAAGCGGTCGCCGCGCTTGAGCATGTCCTCCTGCGGGTCGAGGCCGTGCTTGACGTAGCTGGCCCGCGTGCCGTGTATCGTGAAGCGCGCTCCCGGCGCCGACACCAGCGTACCGCCATGCAGGATCACCCGGCATTCCCGGTAACGCAGGATCGCATGGAAGTAGTCGTCGACCTTGGCCCCCTCGCGCTGGCAGGCCAGGTCGAGCGAGATCGCCTCCGGCGTACCGAACAGCACCAGGGCCTGATCGAGCAGGTGGGAGCCGAGATCGAACCAGGCGCCGGCGCCGGGGGCAGGGTCTTCACGCCAGCGCTGCGCGACATCCGGGCGGAAGCGATCGAAATGCGACTCGAAATGCACGATTCGGCCCAGCGACTGGCTGTCGATGAGATTGCGCACAGTCAGGAAATCCGAGTCCCAGCGCCGGTTGTGAAAGACCGACAGCAAGCGCTTGGTCTTGGCGGCCTGATCGCACAGCTTGCGAGCTTCATCCAGCGTCACGGTGAACGGCTTGTCGACGACGACGTGTTTGCCTGCAGCCAGCGCCTCGCTGACCAGCGAGTAGTGCGTCGCATTCGGCGTGGGAATGACGACCAGATCGATATCGTCGCGAGCGAACAGCGCCTGCGGCGTTGGTTCTACCGGCACGCTCGGCCAGTCGGCATGAACCTTGTCGGCGTCCCGGCTCGCCACGGCAACCAGTGAAAGCCCGTCCTGCGCGGTGATCAAAGGCGCGTGGAACCGTTTGCTGGCCATGCCATAGCCGACCAACCCCACACGGATGCATCCCTTCATGCTGCGTCCCTTAGAGATGAATTTCTGATGGCTTCGCTGAAAAACCCAGCGAGGCGTGAGTGTTTCTTAGGGTATCGCATCCACGAAAGTAATGATTTACCCCAAACGGTGGAGTTGGCTCACAGGATTCAACGCTCGCCGACTCTCCTCCCTGAGGACATCGCCAGTGGCCGAAGTAGTGCTGAACAAACTAGCTCTGAAAGAAGGGGCTCTGAAAGAAGTGGCGCTGAAAACAGAGACAGCGTGAGGCCTCAAGCCTTGGCGGTCGCCAATGGCGGCCGTCGCTGCTGCCAAGCCGTGGGCAATCTCGCCTCCAGCCAATGGCGTATCGGCGCCACCACGAAGCGCTGCATCAGAAGCGCCAGGACGACGATCAGCGCCAGATGAAACGCCATCGTCCACAGCGGAATCGCGAACTTGAGCGCCAAGTTGCTGCTATCGGCGATCCAGCTTTCGTGCCATCGCTGCAGCAGCCAGCGCGTTCCTCTCGCCATCGGGCCGATCAGCGGCGTGTGCAATGCGAAGATACACAGTGCCGACTCTCCCAACCGCTGCGCCCAGGCCCGTATCGTCGCGCTGCTCGGCGCAGCGAATGCACAAACGCTGAGTAGCACCAGTGCCTGGAATGGCAGTAGCAATCCGTTGTGGGTCAAGTAATACAGATGCAGGCCATCCATCTTGAGCAACCAGACTCCGATCGGCACACCGCACAAACCGAGCGCCAGCAGCGGGTAGCGGAAGCGCCGAAACAGCGAGCTCACCGGTTCCGATTGCCAGGCCCGGTAGAGCAGGATGCCGGCCAGGAACTCCGGAAGCCGAAACAGCGGGTTGCGGTGGAGAATGCCCACCGTCACATAGTCGAACGAGCCTGCCAGCGTCGCCACGAGTGGCCCCAAGGCGTAGAGCCCCCAGACGCCCAGCAGCACCAGCCCCCAGCGCTGAACCCGCATCAGCCTCGGCGCCAGCCACGGGAAGCAGGCATAGAAGAAGAGTAACGCGGAGATTGACCAGGACGCGCCGTTCAGCCACAGGAAACGCGGCTCCCAGGCCTGCAGCAGCGTGAGCTGCAGTGCGATATGGCCCAACGCACTCGGCCAGGATAGACGCTCCGAAAACGCGGCTCGCGCTTCATCGCTCAGCGGGTAATAGGGGTGCGAGTTGAAGTAGACGTAAACCCCTTCCGGACGAATGGGGTACTGCAGCAACAGCAGCCCGATCGACAGCAGCATCGTCAGCACATGAATCGGGTAGAGATTGCACAGCCGCTTGGCAACGAAGGCCGGGCCGTGCATCTTCATCTCCCCCGCATGGTCCAGCGCCACGTGGGCGAGCAGGAAGCCGGACAGCATGAAGAACGTGCTGGTGGCGAAGAAGCCCATGCCGACGAAACTTCTCACCATGTCGGGCATGTCGCTGTAGATGCCGCCGAAGTGATAGGCGACCATCCACAGCGCCATCAGGAAGCGAAGCCACTCCAGCCCGTAATATCGTTGCCGCTTGATCGTGGACATGACGCCATCTCCTTTCACATCGATCGCCGGATCGTGTCTGACGCCCCGAGCGACCCAATAAGACCCAAGAGGCAACCTGTACATGAGTGATATCGCGGCGAGCGGCGATGAAGCAGCCAGCCAGTCGAGTCGATAGCGAGGAATCAGCGGAAAAAGCGGTACCGGGATCGGTCGAACCGCAGTCATCGGGGAGTGCCCCGCTATCGTCGCCAAAGCGTAACCAAACGGCAACGGAAATCATCAGACTGTGTCGTCAATCACGGGGTTTTACACAAAGCCTTGGTCCTTGTCGGCAGAAGGCGACAGGCTTCTCGCGACTCGACCTGACAACTCCCGGCAAAGATGCGCTAAGCTCTGTCTGAAAACGCGACCGACCCGATCGTCGCTCAGGACATCATCTCTGTCTCTTCGCTCGGCGTCGGCGCTTCTCACCTATTCCGGATCAGGAGCCAGCATGAGTCACAATCCCCCCGTCGCTTTCATTACCGGTGCCACCTCAGGGTTCGGGCGTGCCTGCGCCCATCGCTTTGCCGAGGCGGGCTGGGCCCTGGTGCTGACCGGCCGCCGGCAGGAGCGTCTGGAAGCGGTCAAGCAGCAGCTGGAAGATCAGGTCCCGGTTCATGTCGCCACGCTGGACGTGCGCGAGCGCGACGCCGTCGCCCAAGTGGTCGAGGCACTGCCGCCAGCGTTCAAGGCCGTCAAGGTGCTGGTGAACAATGCCGGGCTGGCGCTGGGTGCCGGCCCGGCCCAGGAAGCGAATCTGGACGACTGGCAGACCGTCATCGACACCAACATCACCGGCCTGGTCAACGTGACGCGTACGCTGCTGCCGACGCTGATCGAGGTCGGCCGCGGCGCCGCCATCATCAACATCAGTTCCACCGCCGCGCTATGGCCCTATCCGGGCAGCCACGTCTACGGCGCGTCCAAGGCGTTCGTCAACCAGTTCTCCTACAACCTGCGCTGCGATCTCAAGGGCACCGGCGTTCGCGTCACCGACATCGCGCCCGGCATGGCAGAAACCGAGTTCACCCTGGTGCGGATGAAAGGCGACCAGAGCGCCCACGACAAGCTCTATGGCGGCGTGGAGCCGATCCAGCCGGAAGATGTCGCCGAACAGGTCTTTCTCGCCGCGACGCTGCCGCCGCACCTCAACATCAACCGGCTCGAGCTCATGCCCGTTTGCCAGTCGTGGGGCGGGCTCTCGATAGATCGGGACTGACTGACGGCGACGACAAACCGGCAAGCCCCGACGTCGCTGGCAATATTACGGCGGTCGGGGCACTCTCGAAGACGGGTAACGCCCGCCACCGGGTGCCATATCCACAATCACGGCCTCTCCACGATTACAGCCATCTCCACAATCACAGCTATCTTCATAATCACAACAATGAGATCGACATGTCTGACGTTTCTCCCGCTGCCGCGACGACCGCTCACGAGCGGCCACCTCTGTGGCTGACCGCCGCCCCCGGCCTGTTCCTTCTGTTGTGGTCGCTGGGATTCCCGGTCGCGAAGATCGGCACCCTTCACGTGGACCCGTTGCTGTTTCTGGGTCTACGGTTCGTGCTCGTGCTGGCGATCATGCTGCCGATCTGGCTGTGGCTGCGCCCGCCGATGCCGGCCCGGCCGAGCGCCTGGGGCCATCAGGCGGTGGTCGGGTTCCTGATCCAGACCGTCTACTTCGGCTGCTGCTACAGTGCTTTCGCCCTCGGCAGTTCCGCCGGCGTCGTGGCACTGATCGTGTCGCTGCAGCCGATCCTGGTCGCCCTCGCCGCCCCGGCGATGGTGGGAGAAACCATCGGCACGCGACGCTGGCTCGGTTTCGGGCTGGGTTTCGTCGGCGCCGTGGTGGTGATTCTCGGTCGTTCGACGGTGGAAGGCGTCACGCTCAGTGGCCTGCTGCTGACCATCGCCGCCCTGCTCGGGATGAGCGGCGCGACACTCTACGAAAAGCGCTACGGCCAGCCGCTGCATCCGGTCAGCGCCAACCTGATTCAATACGCCACCGGCCTGATCACGACACTGCCACTGATCCTGCTGTTCGGGCATTTCACGCTCGACTGGGACGGCGCGCTCGCCGGATCGCTGGCCTACCTGGTCATCGGCAATTCCCTGATCGCCATCTCGCTGCTGTTGGCGATGATCCGACGTGGCGAAGCCTCGCGGGTATCGGCACTTTTCTACCTGGTGCCGCCCTGCGCCGCGCTGTTCTCCTGGTGGCTGATCGACGAGCCCATGCCGCCGATCTCGTGGCTGGGCATGGGCATCGCCGCCGCCGGTGTCGCCCTGGTCAGCCGCAAGCCCCGCAACCGGCAAGCGTAAGGGCGGTGGCGGCATTCGGCGCCTGGCGGTCAGCGCCTGGCAATCAACTCTTGGCGATCAGCAGCGCCCCGGCGCCGATCATCAACGACCCGGCACCCCGATTGAGGCGCCGCTGGGCGTGGGAGGAGCGAAAGATCCGCCGCGCCCGCGCCGCGCCGGCCGCGACCAGGCAGAGCCCGCCCATCAGGCCAACGACGGTCAGCGCCACCAGCAGCGTCAGCGAAGAACCACCGAGCCGATCCAGATCGACGAAGGTCGGCAGGAACGCGATATAGAACAGGATCACCTTGGGGTTGGAGGCGGAGATCAGAAAGCCCTGCATCATGCCGGCAAGCGCCCCGCCGCTGGCGCCGGCCGCGGGCATCTCGTCGTCCTGCGTCGGGCTCGTCCACAGCTTCCAGCCGAGATAGAACAGATAGAGCGCGCCCAGAACCCGGATCACGCCGAAGACTTCTCCCCAATGCTCGGCGAGGGTCGCCAGGCCGAAGGTGGCGAGCAGCAGGTAGAGCACGTCACTCAGCGTCATGCCCACCGTCAGCGAGAGGCAGCGGCGGAAGCCGGCATTCATGCCGGTGGCGATCAGGGCGAACACGCCCGGGCCGGGCGTGATGGCGAACAGGAAGATCGCCAGAAGATAGGTAACGGCACTTTCGAATGTCATGTGGGTTCACAGGTCCGAGGTCGACGAGCGTCGATTGTCTACCTCGAAAAAGCGGCAGCGCAAGTGCGCTGCCGCTCGGGGTCGTTGCCGCGAACCGGTAGGCTCAGCAATTGCCCTTCTTGGCCTGACCCGGCGGGCAGAAGTCACCGTCGCCGTGACCATGGCCGTGATCGCCATCGCCGATGATGACCGGCGGTTCCGGATCGATCCGCGCCGGGTGATAACTGCAGGCGCTCAACAGCACCATCGCCAGCAGCCCCCAGATCGCCGCGATCATGTAGCGCGGCCGCTGTTTCTTCTCGCTCTTGGACACACCTTGCTCCTTGTTTTCATGCCGGTCGATGTCACGCCGGCCTCGTCGATCAGCGTAACACGAAGCTAGCCTCCAGCATCTCAGAGCCAGTTTATGATCTCGCGAGCTAGGATCAAACTAGGCGAAAACGACTGAGGAAACGGAGTTTACATAGGGGTAAATGAGTATTCCGAAGTCGTTTTCAACAACGTTTGGCCGACGCGCAGCAGATTGTAAACAGGCTCTCAGCGGCCGAACACGACCTTGGCCACATCCGGATAAACCCTGGCGAAGTGCACGGTCATCCCTTTCTTGAGGTAGGCCGGCAGCTCGTCGTAGTCGCGCTTGTTGGCCTCCGGCAGGATCAGCTCGAAGATATCGCTGCGGCGCGCGGCGATCACCTTCTCGCGGATACCGCCCACCGGCAGTACCTGGCCGGTCAGCGTCAGCTCGCCGGTCATCGCCAGCGGGCGATCGATGCTCTGGTTCCGGGCCAATGACATCAGCGCCGTGGTCATGGTGACGCCGGCAGACGGCCCGTCCTTCGGCGTCGCGCCCTCGGGAACATGGAGGTGAATGAACGCCTCGTTGAAGAAGTCCGCATCGGCCCCGTACTCGCCCAGATGCCCCAGCGTGTAGCTGTAGGCGATGTTGGCGGACTCCTGCATCACCTCGCCCAGCTTGCCGGTGAGCTTGAAGCCGCGGGTCAATGCGTGAACCTTGGTCGCCTCGATGGGCAAGGTGGCGCCGCCCATCGCCGTCCAGGCCAGGCCAGTGACCACGCCGACGCCCTTGAGCACCTTCTCCTTGCGGAACAGCGGCGCGCCAAGGAACTCTTCCAGGTTGTTGACCGAGACCTTGACCGTCTCCTGCTTCTCCTCGAGCATCTTGACCGCCGCCTTGCGCACGATCCGGTGGAGCTGCTTTTCCAGCTGGCGCACGCCGGCTTCTCGGGCATAGCCCTCGATCACCTGCTTGAGCGCGGCATCGGTCAGGTTGATGCGCTTCTTGGGAATGCGGTCACGCTCCAGCAGCTTCGGCCACAGATGATGCTTGGCGATCGCCATCTTCTCTTCGGCGATATAGCCCGAAAGCCGGATCTGCTCCATGCGGTCGAGCAGCGGCCCCGGAATGGTATCGAGCTGGTTGGCCGTACACACGAACAGCACCTTGGAGAGATCCAGGCGCACGTCGAGGTAATGATCGAGAAAGTCGACGTTCTGCTCCGGGTCCAGCACCTCGAGCAGCGCCGAGGCGGGATCGCCCTGGAACGACTGCCCCATCTTGTCGATCTCGTCGAGCATGATCACCGGGTTCTCGACCTCGACCTCCTTGAGCGCCTGCACCAGCTTGCCTGGCATGGCGCCGATGTAGGTGCGGCGGTGCCCCTTGATCTCGGCCTCGTCGCGCATGCCGCCCACCGAGAAGCGGTAGAACTTGCGCCCCAGGGCATCGGCGATCGAGCGTCCGACCGAGGTCTTGCCCACCCCGGGCGGGCCGACCAGCAGCACGATGGAGCCGCCGACATCGCCCTTGAACGACCCTTCGGCCAGGAACTCGATGATCCGTTCCTTGACGTCGGTGAGACCGTCGTGGTCACGGTCCAGCACGCCGCGGGCGCGCTTGAGATCGAGCTGGTCCTCCGAGGTAATGCCCCAGGGCAGCGAAGTCAGCCAGTCGAGATAGTTGCGCGTGGTGCCGTACTCAGGCGAGCCGGTTTCCAGCACCGACAGCTTGCCCAGCTCGTCGTCGATACGCTCCTGAACCCGCTCCGGCACTTCCAGATTCTCGAGCCGGCCGCGGAAGGTATCGACGTCGCTCTCGCGGTCGTCCTTGGAGATGCCCAGCTCTTTCTGGATCACCTTGAGCTGCTCGCGCAGGAAGAATTCGCGCTGGCGCTCCTGCATCTGCGAGTTGACCTGCTCGCTGATCTGGTTCTGCAGCTGCGCGACCTCGATCTCCTTGCGCAGCAACGGCAGCACCTTCTGCATGCGATCCATGATCGGCAGCGTCTCGAGCACGCCCTGCAGCTCGCGACCCTTGGCCGAGGTAATGGCGGCGGCGAAGTCGGTCAGCGGGCCCGGCTCGTGGGGGCTGAAGCGGTTGAGGTAGCTCTTCAGTTCCTCGCCGTAGAGCGGGTTGATCGGCAGCAGTTCCTTGATGCCGTTTATCAGCGACATCGCATAGGCGCGGGCTTCTTCGGCCTCGGCATCGACCGGCTCGCGCGGATAGGAGACCTCGACCAGATACGGCGGGGTCTTCGACAGCCAGCGCTGGATGCGGAAGCGACGCATGCCCTGGGCGATGAACTGGATCTGCTGCTCTTCGTTCTGGGCGCGGTGAACCTTCACCGCGGTACCGATCTCGGGGAAGCTGCCCGGGTTGAGTTCCTCGACCCCGACATCACCGACGAATGCCACCCCCACCATGTGGTGCGGCGTGTTGGCGACCCGTTTCATGGTCTCTTCCCAGCGCTGGCGCTGAATGATCAGCGGCTGCACCTGGGCCGGGAAGAACGGACGATTATGGATGGGGAGGAGATAGATTCGCTCCGGCAGATAATCGCCGGAGGGAACGACGGCGCCACTGGCCGATGAATGTGACATCTGATCATTGCCAGGTGTCTCCTGGCTGGCTTCGAAATAGTCCGCGGAATCCCGGTTATGATCGCTCATTATTCACCCTGAGTTCGTGGCCAGTGCTGGCCGAATGACCTAGGGATGCGGGCGCCGGGGCGGGAGTTCAAGTCGATGAAGGGAGATTGGTTCAGAAAACCGTGCCAGGCGCGAGAGCCTGGCACGGCCGGACCTTCGGATATCAGCCCGGATCGACCAGCAGCGGCACCAGCGGTATCTGCTGGCCATTGATGTCGAGCACGCCATCCGTCAGTTCGAGCTGCAGAGGGTCGCTGGTCAACGGCAGGCCCAGGAACATCATCAATAGCGCCGGCGCACCCTCCAGGGTCAGTCGCCCTTCCAGCCGCCGAACGACTTCGCGCTGAAGCGTATCGGCCGCCATCGTATCGAGATTCCAGTCTTCGATGCCCGCACCGTCGACGCCGAGCTCGCCACTGCCGCGCATGTTCATGCCCAGCACCGGGCTATTGGCGGTCAGGCTATCCAGCGAAAGATGCGGCGAGCCCGCCAGCAGCGCCTGGATCGACGGCTGCAAGGGCTGCAGCGCTGCCCGGATCCTGGCATCGTCCTCGCTATCGATGGCAGTCTGGATATCGGCCAGATGCTCGTCCAGCGCCGCTACCAGCGCTCGGTAGGCGTCGCCATCGACATGGTCCAGCGTCAGCGCGAAGCCGCCGTCGAAAATCGACTGGTCCTGCACCTGGGTCTCGCCCACGTTCGCCTGTAGCTGCATCACCAGCCGCTCGGCGTCGAGGTTGGCTTCCACGGCGTAGCGGAGATCCCGGGTGACCACGCTCGGATTGCCCTCGGGCGTGACCGTGGTGGTCGGGATGTTCAGCGACATCGCCTGCTTGAAGGCCTGGTCGTCGCCTTCGAACGTGCCGGACAGCGTGGTCCCTTCGATCAGGATATCGGTCTGGTCATCGGCCATTCGCAGTCGCGGCGCGTCTCCCTGAACGGTGACCTTGCCGTCGGCCTGCTCGAGATCGAGCGTCATGCCGTCGAAATCCAGCTGCATGTCGCGGGCCGTGGTGATCTCTCCAGCCGGGTCCTGCGTCGGCACGCTGACGGTCTGCGAGAAGCCCGGCAGCATGAAGTGCGCTTCCAGCTTCTGCTCGCGGGTCAGGAAACGTCCGGTCCAGGTCATCGGGCCTTCGCTCGCGAGCACATCGCCGAACAGCGTCTCGCCGCCACTGCCCCGTACCTGCGCTTCACCGTTCAGCGTCGTCTCGAGCAGGCCGTGCCCCGCCTGATACGGCACCTCGACGGCGACCGGGTCGGCATTCTGGGCCACCGCCACGTAACGCGCTTCGATGCGGCCGCTGGAATGGAACCAGCCACTGTCGACGTCATCGCGCGTGACCTGCCAATCGGGACTGGCATCGAGCCGCGTGACCAGCTTTTCGATCTCGCTATCGAAGCGCTGGCTCGAATAAGCCTGAGCGCCCAGATAGCCGCCCCCCGCCAACACGATCACCACCGCCCCGGCGATCAATCCTTTACGCATGTGTTGCTCCTGACGCTGAAATTAGGTGCTGTCCGGAAGTCGACGAGCAAAGGCCAGTCCCAGGCCCGCTCCCTACGGGCCAACGCACTTCCCGCATGCCTGTGGATCGCAAGGCAAAAGCCAACGAATAGAGAGAAGTTTACGGGATACGAAGGGGCCGTGGCTCGTGGCTCGTGGCTCGTGGCTCGTGGCTCGTGGCTCGTGGCTCGTGGCTCGTGGCTCAATGCAGCCAGAACCACAGATGCATCGTGCTCCAGGCGTACACCCCGGCGAGGATATCGTCGAACATGATGCCGATGCCCCCGGCGACACGGCGGTCGACCCAGCGAATCGGCCAGGGTTTGAGGATGTCGAAGACGCGGAATACCACGAAGCCCCACAGCGCGGCCTCCCAGGAGAACGGCACTGCTGCCATGGTCAGCCAGTAGCCGACGAATTCGTCCCAGACGATCCCGGAATGGTCGTGGACGCCGAGATCGCGGGAGGTCGTCTCGCAGAGCCAGATGCCGACCAGCGTCGCCACGCCCAGCAGCCCCATGTAGATCGTCAGCGGCAGCCCCGACAGCAGCCAGTAGAACGGGATCGCGGCCAGGGTACCGAAGGTCCCCGGCGCGAACGGCAC
Source organism: Salinicola sp. MIT1003 (assembly GCF_001858555.1). Classification (NCBI taxonomy): domain Bacteria; kingdom Pseudomonadati; phylum Pseudomonadota; class Gammaproteobacteria; order Oceanospirillales; family Halomonadaceae; genus Salinicola; species Salinicola sp. MIT1003. The sequence goes on along the minus strand of NZ_MCAP01000055.1, from coordinate 42,057 downwards.
GGCGCCGCTGCCCAGCCCGAACGCCAGGAAATGCGTCGGCCGACGCCATACACTCGTGGGCGCCCGGTTCATGAGGCGGTCTCCGGAAAGTGGTCCCACCCGCTGCGCTCGAGGTAGCGCGGAGGAATGCCCTGAATGCCTTCGCCCTCGATGATCCGCCCGATCGGCGTCAGCGGCAGATGTAGCGGAGCCAGGCGGCGCTGGGCTTCGGCAAGATCCGACTCCGCCAGCGTCACCAGCAGTTCATAGTCGTCACCGCCGTTGAGTACCCGCCCCCGGATCTCGTCCAGTTCGAGCGTCGCGCGCAGCGGTGTCGCCAGCGGCAACGACTCGAGATCGAGACGCGCCCCCACGCCGGAGGCCACCAGCACGTGCTGCAGGTCCGCCAGCAGGCCATCGGAAACATCGATCGCGCTACTGGCCAGCCCTCTCAGCGCTTCTCCCGCCGCCAGGCGCGGTTCGGGGCGAAGATAGGCCTCGAGCAGCGGATGCCCCGCCTCGCGTTCGCCCTGCTGCCAGCGCGCCAGCCCCGTGATCGCCCGCCCCGGATAGCCGGTTACCGCGACCAGATCCCCCGCCCGCGCCCCGCTGCGTCGTAACGCCTGGCCGGCCGGCAGCTCGCCATGCACCGTCACCCCGATCGTCAGCGCGCCGCGGGTCACGTCGCCGCCGACCAGCTCGCAGCCGCTGCGGGCGGCCAGTTCACGGAAGCCCTCGGCGAACGCCTCGAGCCACTCGGGGTCGGCCGCCGGCAGAGTCAGCGCCATGCAGCACCAGCGCGCCCTGGCACCCATCGCCGCGAGATCGCTCAAGGCGACGGCCAGCGCACGGTGGCCAATGGCCGCCGGCGGCGCGTCATGGGGGAAATGGACATCGACGACGGACGTATCGACGCTGATCGCGAGCTGATGCCCCGGGGTGGGCGCAAGCACCGCACAGTCGTCGCCGTTGCCGACGACGACATCGCTCCGCTCGGCCGCCGCCGGGCGCGACAGATAGCGAGCGATCAGCTCGAATTCGCTCAACGAAGCGCGAGTCATGTCAACGACGGCGAGCAGCGACCTCGGCGCCCCGCAGCCGCGAGGCGAGCTTGTCGAGGATGCCGTTGACGTATTTATGACCATCGGTCGCGCCGAATATCTTGGCCAGCTCGACCCCCTCGTTGATGACGGCACGATAGGGCACTTCGGGCCGGCGCGACAATTCGTAGGTCCCGAGACGCAGGATCGCCAGCTCGATGCGATCCAGGTCTTCCAGCCGCCGGTCGAGCAGCGGCGCAATGGTGGCGTCCAGCTCGGCGCGATGGTTGGCCGTGTTGTGCAGCAGATCATGGAACAGCGCCTTGTCGGCGATCTCCATCACCTTGTGCCAGTTTTCGTGATCCTCGAGATCGTCATCGGCGATCTGCGAGCGGAACTCGGCCTCGACGGCAGTGACCGACTTGCCAGTCATCTGCCACTGGTAGAGCCCCTGGACCGCCAGTTCGCGGGCGGCGCGACGCGACTCCTGAGCCGGCGTCGGCTGTCGTGACGGTGAACTCATGCCTCGCCTCCCAGTCGCTTGAATAGAGATACCATTTCCATGGCCGCCATGGCCGCCTCGGTGCCCTTGTTGCCCGCCTTGGTGCCGGCGCGCTCGATGGCCTGATCGATCGAATTGACCGTCAGCACCCCGTTGGCGATGGGGGTCGAGAACTCCAGCTGCAGGCTGCTCAGCGAGGAATTGCAGTTGCCCGCCACGTATTCGAAGTGCGGCGTACCGCCACGAATGACCGCACCCAGCGCGACGACCGCGTCGGGTCGGGACACCTGCAGCACGCGCTTGACCGCCAACGGCAGTTCCCAGGCGCCGGGGACATGAATCAGCTCGATGTTCTCCTCGCTGACGCCGTGGCGCATCAGGCTATCGATGGCGCCTTCCACCAGGCTATCGACGACGTGATGATTGAAACGGCCCACGACGATGGCATAGCGGCCATCGACATCGGTGAACTGGCCTTCCAGTTGAGCGATCGGTTGCATTATCGGGTTCCGGATACACTGCGCCAGAGTCGTCACGAATACGAATCTGGACGCGAAAAAACAGTCTGATTGGCCGGCGCCAGAACCTAGGGCCTAGCGCGCGAAGCCGGCCATCTTACCATGGCCGCGCGGCCTTACCACGCTCGCGACGGTTCCGGCTCGCGACAGTCGGGGCTCGAATCCCGCTCAGGCGTCGCCGCTGACCAGCTCGACCACCTCCAGATCGAAACCGGAGAGCGCCGAGAAACGCCACGGCGAACTCAGCAGACGCATCTTGCCGACGCCGAGCTGGCGCAGGATCTGCGCCCCGGTGCCGATCGACAGGAAGTTCCCCGATCCGTCGGCAGCGCTGGAACGCGGCGCCGGGCGATGCCCCAGCAGGACATCGAGCTGCTGCTTGAAATCCCCCTGAGGGCGCGTCTCGTCGAGCAGCACGAAGACGCCCGCCTCCGCCTGGCCGATCTCGGCCAGCGCGGTGTGAGCCGTCCAGTGGCTTTCCGCGCGACACAGCGCGAGCAGGTCGCGCAGCGTGTCGCCGCCATGCACGCGCACCGTCGTCGGCGTGGCGTGTTCGGGCTCGCCCTTTACCAGCGCCAGATGGTGCCGATCCTGAATGGTGTCGTGGAAGACATGCAGGGTCATCTCGCCGAACGCGGTCTGCACCGGCGTCTGCTCGATCGCCTCGACGGTACGCTCGTTGAGCATGCGATAGTGGATCAGGTCGGCGATGGTGCCGATCTTGATGTCATGCTCGGCGGCGAAGCGTTCGAGTTCCGGCCGGCGCGCCATGCTGCCGTCCTCGTTCATGATCTCGCAGATCACGCCGGTGGCCTCGAAGCCGGCCATGGCGGCCAGGTCGCAGGCCGCCTCGGTGTGGCCGGCACGACGCAGGACGCCACCCGGTTCCGCCATCAGCGGGAAGATATGACCGGGCTGGACGATATCTTCCGGTCGCGCCCCACGCGCCGCCGCGGCACGCACCGTGAGCGCGCGATCCGCCGCGGAGATCCCGGTGGTGACGCCGGTGGCCGCCTCGATCGAGACGGTGAACTTGGTGCCGTAGCCGGAGCCATTGTCGCTGACCATCAGCGGCAGCTTCAGCTGCTGGCAGCGCGCCTTCGACATCGGCTGGCAGATCAGCCCGCGAGCGTGACGCGCCATGAAATTGATATGGTCGGCCTCGACACACTCGGCCGCCATGATGATATCGCCTTCGTTCTCGCGGTCCTCGTCATCCATGAGGATGACCATCCTGCCTTGCCGAATCTCTTCGACCAGGACCTCGATACTGGCCAGCTGGTTCGATTGCGTTGTCGTCATTGCTGATTCATCCACGGAAACCGCCATCTGCTGAAACCATCGTTCAACGAGGCCAGAGAGGCTCGATGCGGCACAGCCTACCTGTCGCGGGACACGGACGCTACTGTCGGATGACAGCGACACGTCCCGGCCATTTCGGTGTGCGCGGCCTGTCCGCTCACCTCAGCTCGCCTCGATCGGACGCCCTGACGGGTCGTGCCGAAATATGCCAATCCTCGCCCACCGCGCGGATATCGTCGATCTCCAGCCGCCGCTGCTGGCTCATCGATACCAATCCCGGCAGGGCGAAGAGCGGCCGCGCCTCGCTGCCCAGCAGCGTCGGCGCCATGAACAGTTCGAGCCGATCGACGCAGTCCGCCTCCAGCAAGGCCCCGGCCAGGGTGGCGCCGGTCTCGATGAGGACTTCGTTGCATGCTTCCCGCGTCGCCAGATAGCGCAGCACGCCCGCGAACTCGACGCGCCCCTCGCCATTGGCCGGCATGAAGATCACCTCGGCGCCCGCCGCTTCGAGCTTGCGTCGGCGCTCGGTCATCTCCGGCTGGATCGTGAAGACCAGCGTCCGCCCCGGCTCGCTCAGGCAGGCCGCCGCCAGCGGCAGCCGCAGCTGGCTGTCGAGGATCACCCGCAACGGCTGGCGCCGGGCAATCGCCTCGGCATCATCCAGCCCCAACTGCCCGGCACGCACCGTCAGCCGGGAATCGTCGAAGATGATCGACTCCACCCCGGAGAGCACCGCGCTGGACGCGGCACGCAGACGCTGCACCTGCTGCCGCGCGGCCGGTCCGGTGATCCACTGGGATTCACCGTTGGCCATTGCCGTGCGCCCGTCGAGGCTCATCGCCATCTTCAGCGTGACCCGCGGCAGCCCGTCGCGCATGCGGCGAATGAAGCCGGGGTTGAGTCGTCGCGCGTCCTCCTCGAGCAGCCCGACCTCGACCTCGATGCCGGCGTCGCGCAGCATCGCGAAGCCTCGCCCGGAGACCTGCGGATTGGGATCTTCCATCGCCGCGACCACCTTCGCCACGCCGGCATCGATCAGCGCCTGGCTGCAAGGGCCGGTGCGCCCGGTATGCGAGCAGGGCTCGAGGGTGACGTATGCCGTCGCGCCACGGGCGGCCTCGCCGGCCATGCGCAGCGCGTTGACCTCGGCATGCGCCTCGCCGGCGCGCGCATGGAACCCTTCACCGACGATGCGGCTCTCCTTGACCAGCACGCAGCCGACCCGCGGGTTGGGATCGCAGGTGTATTGCCCGCGCCAGGCAAGCTGAATCGCCCGCGCCATCCAGACCGCCGGAGTCGAAGACCCGGCGCGGGGGGTGTCAGGGAAATGGGAAACAGACTCGGAACGGGACTGAGGCTCGGAACGGGAAAAGGGCATGGCGGCTCGCTCGAAAAGACGGGGAGTCTGGCAACGAAAACAGCGGCGCCATCTCAGCGAGGGTCGCCGTTGTCCTCCGAAGACGCTGCCGGCTCCTGGGAAAGCCGATCGATCTCGGCACGAAACTCGTCGAGATCCTGGAAACGGCGGTAGACCGAGGCAAAACGAATGTAGGCCACGTGATCGAGACGCTGGAGGGCTTCCATTACCTCTTCCCCCACGGCACGCGCTTCGACTTCCCGATCGCCGCGTGCCCGCAGTCGCTGGCGAATACGTTCGACAGCCGCCTCGAAGGACTCCACGCTGACCGGACGCTTCTCCAGTGCCAACGCCATGCCGGCACGCATCTTCTGCTCGTCGAAGCTCTCCCGGGAGCCATCGGACTTGATGACCCGTGGCATCACCAGTTCGGCGGTTTCGTAGGTCGTGAAGCGCTCGCCGCATCCGGCGCATTGACGACGACGACGCACCTGATCCCCTTCGGCCACCAGGCGGGAGTCGGTCACCTTGGTATCATGCGTACCGCAGAAAGGGCAATGCATCGTCGGAATCTACCTTCAGCGTGGGCGATCTGGACAACCGCCGCTATTGTTTAATGAACAGAATGAAGTACTGAACGTGAAGTACTGAACGTGAAGTACTGAATGCCCCATAGAGTGTAACGGTTTGGTCAACATAGCGGAAATACGCTGAAAATCAGCAGCCGTTTTCATGTTGGCCCATCTTCTGCAAGGATATCGTGACGATCGATCACGACGAGACCTCGATACGCAGGCCACGTACGCCAACCGCTGAGACCAGGAATCCCGCCATGCCGAGCCGTGCCGCGAACTACTCCGCGCTTTCCGAAGCGGATTTCATCGAGCGCGCCAACGCGCGCCTGGAAGAGGTATACGGCCCCCGGCGCGACGAAATCATGCGCCGCCTGATGACGCTGCTGATGCACCAGCGTAGTGCATTGGATACGTCGCCGAAGCCGACATGGAGCGAGCGCGACCAGGTTCTGATCACCTACGGCGATACCATCATCGACGGCGACCGACCGCCGCTGGAAGTGCTGGACGACTTTCTCGCCACGCGTCTCAACGGCACGTTCAGCGGTCTGCATATCCTGCCGTTCTTTCCCTGGAGCAGCGACGACGGCTTCTCGGTGATCCACTATCGCGAAGTGAACCCCAGCCTCGGCGACTGGCAGGACATCCGCCGGCTGGCGTCGCGGGTCGACCTGATGGTCGATCTGGTCATCAATCATGTCTCCCGCGATTCGCTGTGGTTCACTGACTACCTCTCCGGCACGCAGCCGGGGCGCGACTACTTCATCGAGATGGACCCGGAAACGGATCTCTCCATGGTCACGCGGCCGCGCAATTCGCCGTTGCTGGTGCCGGTCTCGACGCGACGGGGCACCCGCTACCTGTGGGCGACCTTCTCCGAGGACCAGATCGATCTCAACTTCGCCAACCCGGACGTGCTGCTGGAGTTCGTCGGCATCCTGCTCTATTACGTCCAACAGGGCGCGCGCATCATCCGTCTCGACGCGGTCACGTACCTATGGAAGGAAGTCGGCACCAACTGCGTCCACCTGCCCCAGACCCATGCCATCGTACGGCTGCTGCGAGCGATTCTGGATTTCATGGCGCCGGGCACGCTGCTGATCACCGAGACCAACGTGCCGCATCACGAAAACATGAGCTACTTTGGTCTCGAAAGGCTGGGTCTCGAAAGGCTGGGTCTCGAAAGGCTGGGTCTCGAAAGGCCGGGTCTTGAAAGGCTGGGTCTCGAAAGGCCGGGCCCCGAACGACTGGATCCCGAACGGTCGGGTCTAGAACGACAGAGCCCCGACCGTCTGGAAGACAAGCGCTCGATGCCCGACGAAGCGCACATGATCTACCAGTTCACGCTGCCGCCCCTGCTCGTGCATACCCTGACCAGCGGCGATGCCACCACCCTGAGCGACTGGGCGCGGAGCCTGCCGACGCTGCCGCCGGGTTGTACCTACTTCAACTTCACCGCCAGCCACGACGGCATCGGGGTCAGGGCGCTCGAGGGGCTGCTGCCGCAGCACGAGCTGGACATCATGCTCGAACTGATGCACCGCTTCGGCGGCTACGTCAGCATGAAGACCAACCCGGACGGCAGCGACTCGCCCTACGAGATCAACATCACCTATTACGACGCCATGAAGGGCACCCGCCGAGGCGCCGATGCCTGGCAAGTCGAACGCTTCCTGTGCAGCCAGAACCTGATGCTGGCGCTGCAAGGCATTCCCGGCGTCTATATTCACAGCCTGACCGCGACGCTCAACGACCACGGCGGCGTCGAACGCAGCGGCAAGCTGCGTTCGATCAATCGCCGCCGCTGGCCCAAGGAGGAACTGGACGAGCTCATCGACAGCCGCAGCACGCCGACCCGCGAGGCGTTCACCTCGCTCAAGCGGCGGCTCAACATCCGTGCCAACGAGCCCTGCTTTCATCCCGAAGCCACCCAGCGCGTGCTCGACACCCCGCCCGGCATCTTTGCCATCGAGCGCGGCCCGCTGGCCAACGGGCGGCGTCTGCTGGCGATCTACAACATCAGCGACAAGCGCCAGCCGCTGGAGATCGCCGAGCTCTGCGAGGGCGAATGGTACGACGTGCTCAAGGATGGCAAGCGCTGGAACCCGCATCCGGAAGAACGCGATATCCTGCGCCCCTACCGCAGCCTGTGGCTGGTGCAGCCCTGACGCGTATCGGGGCGCGGTCGTGAAGGAAACGGCAACAGACCCGACGCGGGCGGTGAATCGAAACGATGGCACCGCCCGCCCAGGCTGCCGTTCGGTCGGCGGCAGCGGCGCCTACACGTCGCCGCTGTTATCCAGCTCCACCGCCTCGTAGAGCCGGTCCTGCAGGTCGGGAATGGCGGCCTGCACCCGGTTCCAGCTGGGGATGAACGGCTTGTCGCGGGGTGATTCGAAGAACGCGGCGCCGGCCTGCATGATGTTGTCGGCGAACAGCTCCACCGCTGCCTCCTCGCTGTGGCGGTCGAGCTTGAGCCCGTTCATCGCCGCGTCGTGATCGTAGGCTTCGATCAGATCCAGCGCCACGCGATAGTAGGTCGCCTTGACGGTACGGAAGCTCTCGACGCTCATCTCCACGCCGAGCGTCGCCAGCTTGCGGTACATCGCCTTGGCGATATCCATGCTCATGCGGTTCAGACCACCCGACGGATCGTCTTCCGACACCGGCTGATGCTTGTGATCGTAGGCATCGGCGATATCGACCTGGCACAGCCGCTTGGTCGAGAAGTTGCGATGCACCTCGGAAAGCACGCCGATTTCCAGCCCCCAGTCGCTGGGAATGCGAATGCCATCGAGCACATCGGCCCGCATCGAGAACTCGCCGGAGATCGGATAGCGGAAACTGTCGAGATAGTCCAGATAAGGCAGCGGCCCGTAGATCATCTTGAACGCCCGGATCAGCGGCGTGACCATCAGCCGCGCCACACGACCGTTGAGCTTGCCGGAGGCGATCCGTGAGTAGTAGCCCTTGCAGAACTCGTAGTGGAATCGCGGGTTCGCCACCGGATAGATCAGCCGCGCCAGCAGGCCGCGATCGTAGGTGACGATATCGCAGTCATGCAGCGCCACCGCCTCGGTCTTGCCGGAAGCGCGCACGTAACCGGAGCAATACCACACATTGCAGCCCTTGCCCGGCTCCAGCGGCGCCAGATTTTCCCCGGCCAGTTCCTGCTGCAGCGCCTGGAGACGCGGGCCATCGTTCCACAGGATGCGGTGATGCTGCGGCAGGCGCGAGAAGAACTCGCGTGCCTTCAAGAACTGCTCGCGATCGGCGCGATCCAGGCCGATGACGATCTCGCTGAGATAAGGCACCTTGCACAGCTCGTCGACGATGTGCGAAAGCGCCGGCCCTTCCAGCTCCGAATACAGCGACGGCAGGATCAACCCCATCGGCCGGCTGCGCGAGAACTGCTTGAGATCGGTTTCCAGCGCCTCCACCGAGCGGCGGGTGAGGTTGTGGAAGTTGGTAACGATACCGTTCTGATAAAAGTCACTCATGAGGAGTCCTCGTGATGTTGTCGTCCTGGCGTCAGTCCCTGACGCCTGCTATCGGACTATCCGTTCAACCTCATTCATCTCGACCCCATTCGTCTCGACCTCGTTCATCTCGACTCGATTCATCTCAACGCCATCCGTTTCAGGGCGAGCCGTTCGCTTATCACCCCAGCGCTTGGGTCAACCAGTGGGATACGCCTTCCGACCACCCCGCCGGTCCCTGGGCCCGGGTCCGATAGACCTGCGAACCTTCCAGCGGCATCGGTTGGCCGTGACTGGCGGCGATGACGACCGCCATGTCGGTGGCCGCCAGCAGCGCCAGATCGTTGGGGCCATCGCCCAGGCCGATCGTCCGCGGGCGATAGCCGCGCAGCGCCTCGAAGCGCGCCACCAGCCAGTCCGACGCCTGGCCCTTGTCGACCGCGCCCATCACGTGCCAGAAGCGTCCGCCGCGGGTCAGGCGCAGGCCGTCGACACGCAGTGTCTCGTGCAATGCCTGCAGTTTGATGTCGTCGTCTTCCCACACCAGCGGCTCGCTGCCTTCTCGGGCCATGGCCTGCTCGGCACCGGCGGCGCTGAGGCCGGTCAGCGCCTGAACTTCGGCCAGATCCATTTCGCCCATGCGCCGAAAGCGCAGATCGTGACGTTCACGGACCACGTCCAGGCGCCGCCGTATATAGTCGACGTCCATGCTCGGCGTCTTGACCACCAGGCCATCCGGCGAGGCAGGATCACGATCCAGCCGGGCGTGCTGCCAGGAAGGCGGCAGCCCGATCACCGCGCCGTTTTCGGCAATGAACGGGGTCTGTTCGAGCCCCAGTTCCTGGCGCAGCGCCAACAGTTCGGCGCGCGTCTTGCTGGTGGTGGGAATGACCGGAATCGCCTGCTGCTCGAGACGCGAGAGCCAGGCCGAGGCCGGCTGCCAGTCGTAGGTGTCGTGATCCAGCAGCGACCCATCGAGATCGGTAAACACCAGCATGGGTGGCTTGTTCAGAGCCGGCTGTGTCATGGCATCACCCGCATCGCTTCACCTCGTCATGTCGTACGCGATCGGCTGCTTGTCAGCAGACGTATAGGTGAAGGTAGCACGGATCATGCCAAACACGACGGCCCGGGATATTCGTGAATATCCCGGGCCGTCGTCATCGATTTCGTGGTACCGGAACGCGCAGCAATGCACCATGATGGTGCGCCGTCGCGTACGTGCGCGCCGTTATCGCCCGGCGTGGCGTGCAGCGACCGCCATTACCCCGGCCAGCGTGGCCCGGTCGCTGTCGACCGCCTCGACACGGATGCCGGCGGCTTCCAGCGCGAGGGTATAGCTCTCGCGCAGCGAATCGGCGCCGACCAGCCGCACGGTATCGAGCCCGGGGCGAGCCTTTCGCATGGCGTGTACCTCTTCCCCGATCAGCACGCCGGAGAGGAAGCTGCCCACCTGCCCTGCTTCGAGCCCGGCATAGAGATGCCGGCTGCGCGCCTCGAACAGCGCATGCATCACGCCGCCGGGGCAACCCGCCCGGGAAACGCCCAGCCGGAACGCCGACTCGTCGAACGGCGCCTCGTCGCGGGCCGGCTCCCCCGGCAAGGTGTGGAAGCGCACGGCGTGATAGAGCTCGCCGGTCATTACCGTGGTGAACTCGGTCATTCGACCGCCCTCGAGCCGCGCCCACTTGCTGTGGGTGCCCGGTAGGCAGCAATCGCCGCTGTCGACGCCCGCCAGCGCCAGCGCGCCGAACGCCTGGACCTCTTCGCCGCGCATCACGTCGACATGCTCCGGCGTCACCTGCTTGACGCCCGGCACGATCCAGACGTTATCGAGCCCGGGCGCGGCGACCACGTTGTCCGCCAGGTCGGCGGCCGTGGCCGGCAGCTCCAGCTGCGGCGCCTCGAACCAGCCCCGCGCCGAACCCACCATCCCGGCCAGATAGACCGGGACTGTTTCAGCGCCCGAAGCCGCGCCCTCGGCGCCCGAAGCCGCGCCGCCGCCATTCCGCCAGTCGTCGGTCTGCGACGCGCAGTAGTGGGGGAATTCGCTCTGGCTCAGCGCGCGCAGGCCGGAGGCCGAACGCCGGCTGTCCAGCACCTCGCCGCTGGCCGTGTCGACCAGAAACGCCCGGAAGTTGCTGGTGCCCCAGTCGATGACGATCAGACGATCGGGTGCCGCACCGCTCATGCGTCGGCCTCGCGTTCCAGCTGCTCCGCGTGGCTGGCGACTTCGCGCAGGCGGCGCCACTCCTCGACCAGCTCGGCGGCGATCCGGCCCACCTCGTCGGCGCTGCGTCCCGGCTTGTAGAGATTGCTGCCGAAGCCGAAGCCGGCCACGCCATGAGCATGCCACTCGCTCATGTTGCTCTTGTCGATACCGCCGACCGCCAGCACCGGCAAGCCCTTGGGCAGGATCGCGTTGATGGACTTGAAATAGCCCGTCCCCAGGTCCGCCGCCGGGAACAGCTTGAGCGCCGTCGCTCCCGCCCTGGCTGCCGCCAGCGCCTCGCTCGGCGTCATGCAGCCGATCATCGGCGCCAGGCCGTGCTCGACGCCCGCCCGGATCACTTCAGGGTCGGTGTTGGGCGTGATCAGCAGCGGCGCCTCGAGCGTCGCCAACCGCTCGGCATGAACCGGATCCAGCACCGTGCCGGCGCCAATCACCACGTCGTCCGGGCAACGCCTGGCGATCGCCGCAATGCTGTCCCACGCCCGCGGCGAATTGAGCGGAATCTCGATCAGCTTGAAGCCCGACGCCACCAGCGCATCGAACACCGCATCGATCTCTTCCGGCGTGATCCCGCGCAGAATGGCGACCAGCGGCCGCTCGCGCAGCGCCGATTCCAGGGCGAACTTGCGTGTCTCGTTCATTTCTCTCTCCTCGTTTCGGCCGGTCTAAATCGCATGATCGAGCGTAGCCAGCAGAGCGCCAGGTACGGAGCGCTCAAAAACCAGCCAAGCCGCGCATTTCTGGGCGCTCTGCGTCGGCGAGCGAAGACGGCTGAGCGCCAAGTACGGTGCGCTCGAGAGCCAGCCGAGCGAGCTGAAGCGCAAGGCGCCCGGCGCACAGAACCCGGAGCATATGGGGTATATGTGAGGAGTTCGCGCACCGGGCAACACTGCGATTCACTCGCGCAGGCGGCTATCGAGCGTGCCGTTACCATTCCGCGATCGAACCATCCTCATGCGTCCACACCGGATTTCTCCAGCGATGGCCGACCTTGGAACGCTCCTCGACGAAGTCCTCGTCGATCTCGACGCCAAGCCCCGGCCCCTGCGGGATCGCGCAGTACCCGTCCTCGATCGCCAGGGCGTTCTTGTCCACCAGGTAATCGAGCACGTCGTTGTCCCGATTGTAGTGGATACCCATGCTCTGCTCCTGGATGAAGGCGTTGTGATTGACCGCATCCACGTGCAGCGAGGCGGCCAGGGTCAACGGCCCCAGCGGGCAGTGCGGCGCTAGCGCCACGTCGAAGCAGGACGCCAGCGTGGCGATCTTCATGCCTTCGCTGATCCCGCCGCAGTGGGAAAGATCGGGCTGGACGATATCGACCATGCCCTCGGCGAGCAGGTCACGGAACTGGTAGCGGGTGTGCAGCCGCTCGCCCGTGGCGATGGGATACCCCAGGCCGCTGGCGATGTGCTTGAGGCTCGGCAGATGTTCCGGCAGCACCGGCTCTTCGACGAACATCGGATGATACGGCTCCAGCTCGCGCAGCAGCGCCTTGGCCATGGGTCGATGCACGCGGCCGTGGAAATCGATGCCGATGCCCACGTCCGGCCCTACCGCATCGCGCGCCTCGGCGACACGGGCCACCGCTTCGTCCACCTTGGCGTGGGAATCGACGATCGCCATCTCGGCGGTGCCGTTCATCTTGAAGGCGGTGAAGCCCTTGTCGACCAGCGCCTTGGCGCCGGCGCCGACATCGCTCGGCTTGTCGCCGCCGGTCCAGGCGTACATGCGCATCCTGTCGCGGCAGGCGCCACCCAGCAGCTGGTGAACCGGCACGCCGAGATCGCGCCCCTTGAGATCCCACAGCGCCTGGTCGATACCGGCAATGGCGCTCATCAGGATCGGCCCGCCGCGATAGAAACCGGCACGGTACATGATGTTCCACAGATGCTCGATGCGGTGCGGATCCTGGCCGATCAGATAGTCGGACAGCTCATGCACCGCCGCTTCGACAGTGGCTGCGCGCCCTTCGACCACGGGCTCGCCCCAGCCGTAGCAACCTTCATCGGTCTCGATCTTGAGAAACAGCCAGCGCGGCGGAACCTGCCAGGTTTTCAAACGGGTAATTTTCACGGATCACCTACACTTTTCGCTCTGGGGTTGAGTCGCTCGGCGCTCCCGGTCATGCCATGACGCCGGGAGCGCCTCGAGCGGAAGTCGGACGTTTACGACACCTTATACCAGCCACATTGCCAGATTCGGCCATACCAGCAGCAGCGCCAGCACGCAGAGCTGAATGGCGATGAACGGCAGCAGGGAAACGAAGATATCCTTCAGGCTGATCGACGGTGGCGCCACGCCCTTGAGGTAGAACGCAGCCGGCCCGAACGGCGGCGTCAGGAACGACACCTGCATGTTGACGGCAAACAGGATGCCGAACCACACCGGATCGTAACCGAGCTGGGTGACGATCGGCACGAAGATCGGCAGCGTCAGCATCGCGACGCCGATCCAGTCGAGGAACATCCCCAGCACCAGCAGGATCAGCATCATCACCAGCATGATCACGATGGGCGCGACATCCAGCCCCATGATCATCTGCGAGATGAAGCGATTGCCGCCCATCAGGTTGTAGACCCCCACCAGCGCAGCAGCCCCGATGCCGATCCAGATGATCATGCCGCAGGTGCTCAGGGTCTGGTTGAGGCTGGCATGCAGTGTCTTGATCGAGAACTCGCCGCGCAGAATGATCGCCACGAACACGCCGAAGACCCCCATGGCCGCCGCTTCGGTGACCGACGCGACACCGCCGTAGATCGTGCCCAGCACCAGAAACGCGATCAGTCCGGGTACCAGGATCGCCTTGAGCGCCTGCCCCCTGGTCTTGATCTCGTTGTTCTCCCGCTCTTCCGCGGTCAGCGGCGGCCCCAGCTTCGGGTTCTTCAGGCACCGCAGCAGCACGTAGAGGATGTAGCTGCCCATCAGCACCAGAGCCGGCGTGATGGCCGCAGTGAACAGATCCGCGATCGACTGGCTGGCGATCAGGCCGTAGATGATCAGCACGATCGACGGCGGCATCATCGTGCCCAGCGAGCCACCGGCACAGACCACACCGATGGAAAGATGCTTGTCATAGCCCAGGCGCAGCATCTGCGGCAGCGCCAGAATCCCCAGCAGCACGATCTCGCCGCCGATGATCCCCGACAGCGCCGCGAGGAAGAACGCCACGACCACGGTCTGGATCGCCACGCCGCCAGGCAGACGCCCGGCAAAGACCCGCATGGCGTTGAACAGATCCTTGGCGATGCCGGATCGATCCAACAGCGACGCCATCAGCACGAACATGGGCACCGCGACCAGCGAATACTCGGTAATGAAACTGTAGACGCGACTGGTGACCAGCGGCAGCGCCATCGGCCCGAACCAGCCGAACGTGAAGCCGAGCGCCACCAGACCGGTAATGAACGCCAGCGGCAGACCGGTGATCAGAAGCGCGAAGATGGCCCCGACCAGCAGCCAGGTTCCCGTTGCGATATCCATCAGACGTTCTCCCCGCGGTCATGGTTGGCCGCCGGGCGTCGCCCGGTCACGCTCTGGTAGAGATGCCACAGAGCCTGCAGCGTCATCAGCACCAGCGCCGCCAGAATCACCGTCTTCACCAGTGCCGGGAACGGCGGGTTCCACGAGGTTCCCGAACGCTCCAGACGCCAGTCCCCCATGGGGCCATGGGTCGCCGTCCAGCTCATGGTGAAGGCGGCATAGCTCATACCGAGACAAAAGCCCAGCGTGACCAGATCATTGAAGACATCCAGAGCACGCTTCAGGCGCGGGCCGGCGATGTCGTACAGCACGCGAACGCGAATGTGGCGATTGCTCGCCATCGCGACGGGGCCACCGACCGCAAAGGTCAGCGCCACCAGCATCACTACGGATTCATGCACCCAGGAGGTCGGCGAATCGAAGCCGTAACGCATGATCACCTCGAACACGCTGATCGCCATGGCGATGAAGACCAGCCAGGCGGCATAACGGCCGCCCCGACGCACCCAGCGGTCCAGCGGCGTGCGGATCTCGTCGTTGCTTTCCTCTTCCGGAACCTGGTTCTGAATCGGTTCCGGCGGCCCTTCCTGCACCGGCATCGTGACCTCGTCCGTATTACGGGTCGGTTGTGTCATCGTGGGTTCCCTAGAACGCCAGCCGCACATCGCCGCCCCGGGCGAACCGGAGCGGCGATGTCGGCCACGGGCGTCGTTACATCAGGTTGTTGTCTTGCAGGTAGCCCACGACCGAGTCGTAGAATTCCTGAGTGACGTCGTTGCGGCCGGCCCAGTCCTTCCACTCTTCCTGGGCGATGTGACGGAACTTGGCACGCTCTTCATTGGACATGTCGACGAGGTGGATATTGGGATCCTTGCGCGCTTCGCTCACGGCCTCGAGATCCAGCGTCTTCAGCTTGGCGACCATTTCGTAGGCCATCTGATCGACCGAGACTTCCAGAATCGACTTGAGATCGTCCGGCAGGCCATCCCAGATCTGCTTGTTGAGCGAGACGGCGACCATCGGCAGCGAGTGGAAGCCCGGATAGTTGGGATAGTTGGCGAACTCATACAGGCCCTGGGCGTAGTTGGTCGCGAAGACCGTGTAGTCCGCCGCGTCGATTACCCCTTTTTCCAGCGAGGTATACACTTCCGAGCCCGGCAGGTTGACCGGCGTCGCCCCCGCCTTTTCGAAGATGTTGTAGACCATACCTTCCGGCGCACGCACCTTGAGGCCTTTCAGGTCTTCGACCTTCTCGATCGGGCGCGAGGTCGGGAAGGATTCCAGCCCGGTCGCCGCGGCACCGATCAGGTGAACGCCATAGGGCTCGACCAGCTCGTTGTAGATCTGCTCGCCGCCGTGATACTTCATGTAGTCGAGGAACTGGTACGGATCGCTCCAGGCACCGACCAGATTACCGATCATGCCGAAGGCCGGATCCTGGCCCGAGAAATAGCTGGGATCGGTCAGGTGCCCCTGCAGAATGCCGGAACTCACCGCCTGCAGGGTCTGGTTGGCCTGCACCACGGCATTGACCGGCAGGATCTCGATGGCGATACGCCCGTTCGACATCTTCTCGACGTTCTCGGCCCATTCCTTCTTGATCTCGAACTGCGGTTCGCCGGCGGTTTCGGACGTCTGGAAGGTCCATTCATAGTCGGCAGCCTGAGCATTGAGCGCGAACGCGCCAAGCGCAGCGATGGCCAGCCCTTGAAGTGGCATGCGTAAAGTCATTGTGAGTCTCCAGTAGCGTTTGTTATCGCTCGAATGTCGGTGGGGACAGCGTGATCGAAGGCGATCGTTGCATGATGTCCTCCATTCCCAGATCCCGGCCGGTACGTTCCAGCACCGAGAGCGCCGCCTGCTCGGCGGCTTCCGGCTGACGCAGGCGAATCGCCTCCATCATCCGAAAATGGCGCGCCATGCTGTCGTCGAGCTCATCGGCACTGTGGTTGGAACGCTCGACGATCAGGGCAATGGCGGGTCTGAGCACGTGGCTGATCTGTGCCCAGATGAGGTTGTGGGAGGCCGCGAATATCGCCTCGTGGAAGGCCACGTCGTAGTCGTCGTGGCTCTGGCCCTGCCAGCGCAGATCAGCCTGCTCGAGGGCACGGATCATGCCTTCGTAGGCGGTCTCGATGGCGAGCAGATCCGAAGCCGTGGCATGGGTCGCGGCCAGGCCGGCCACGAACGGCTCGACGGCCACGCGAAAGGCGAAGACTTCCCGCTGCAGCCGCGGATTGGGCTGGGCGTAGCGCGCCATCCAGGCACTGACTTGAGGATCGAGCAGATGCCAGGCCGAAAGCTCGCGCACCCGTGTGCCCTGCCCGGAAACCCGCACCAGCAAGCCGACGTTGACCAGTTTCTGCAGCGCGCTTCGCACGGTGCTTCGGCTGACACCGAAGCGCTCGCAGAGGTCGATTTCCCGCGGGATCGTCTCGCCGATCGCGTACTGGCCGCTGAAAACGGCCTCGGCGAGGGCTTCGGCGATGTCCGGTCGCTGACTACGACTCGTGGCGGCCGTGGCATGACTCATGGGGATCCCGCGCTTCCTTGTAGGACTAGGTACAGGTTATGTCCGACATAGGATCAACCAAACGCCGCCAACTTGCCTTTAGACTTTGGTCGGCAGAGACAGGATGGGGGAAGTTCTAGGGCGGAAAAATTACAGGATAGGGAATAGAACAGAAGCGAGATCACCTTCGCCCAAGGCGTCAGGATCGAATGCAGGCAGGCGCCCGTGCCCCAAGGCAATGACGCTCGAGGATCAAGGCGACGTCGTTCGAGGATCAAGGATAAAAAGGAGAGACATGGCTATTGCCAAGAAAAAGTCCACGGCCGCGATGACAGGTGCAACGCCTTGTCAAAACGCATTCGGATGGCAGAATCCTCTGACGACGGTCAGAGCGATGATCCGCAGATCCAGCCAAAGCGACCAGTTGTCGATGTACCAGAGATCGTGTTCCACACGCAGCCGCATCTTTTCAACATCCTCCGTCCCTCCGCGAAGGCCATTGACTTGCGCCCAGCCAGTGATCCCCGGCTTCACCTTGTGACGCTTCATGTAGGACTCGACGACATCCTTGTAATACTCGTTGTGAGCCAGCGCATGGGGCCGTGGCCCGACGATGGACATGCGACCCTGCAATACGTTGTAGAATTGCGGCAGCTCGTCCAGCGATGTACGCCGGAGAAAGGCACCGAATCTGGTCACGCGAGGATCACCCTGCCTGGCCTGGGTCACGGCGCCATCGGCCTCCGTATGCACTTCCATCGAACGGAACTTGTAGACCTTGAAGCGACGGCCGTTGCTGCCCATGCGGTACTGCTTGAAAAGGACCGGCCCGGACGACTGCATTTTCAGGATAACCGCGATGATGGCGCAGGCAGGCAGCGACAAGAGCAGGAACAAGCTACCCAGTACCAGGTCCTCTACCCGCTTCAGGAAGCGCGACGTTTCCCCCATGGAGGTCACGCTCAAATCGAGCGCGAAGTTCCCCGCCACCTCGCTGATACGGTGATTGAGAAGCCGCATATCCTGAAACTCGGGAATGAAACGCACCTCCGCCGTCTGGTGGCGCAGCGCATGCATGATCTCGCGCACCGCCCCTCCCATTTCCAAAGGCAGACAGAGCCACACCTCGCGGGCCCCGGAATCCTGCACCCGGCGGGCAAGACAGCTGAGGAAGGCTGAATCCGGTGCCTCCTTCAAGCGCTGCACCCCGGAAATCGCGAAGCCCTCCCCCGGCGTCTTGCGCATGCTTCTGGCCACCTTGAGCAGGTTCGGGGCAGGCCCCACGAGAAAGACGCCCCGAAGGTTCTTGCCCGATCGCCTCGCGCTTTTGAGCAGCAGCATCACGAGTACGCGAAAGCCGGCCGCCAGCCCCAGCGAGAACAGCAGTGTCATCCCCAGCCACAAGCGCGAATAGCGAACCGAGGCTTCGGCCAGGTAGATGATCGACGTCGCCAACAACGCAACGATGCCCCAAACGGCCACCAGTCGAAACAGAATGTTGGAGAGCCGGGTGGTGCGCCAACGCACGTAAGCGCCAGCGATGAAGTTGGCCATCACGACGAAGATGGCCATGATCATCATCGCCAGCAGAAAACGATCATGTACAGCCAGCGTACCGAACCGGATACAGTGGGCCAGGAAACCCGACAACAGCACAGCGCCGGCATCGATCAAGGGTACGAATATCTGAGCCGGATATCGCTCGGTAATACTTCTCTGTTGTCTCGAAACGCTCATCGTCCGTTCAAGTCATCCAGTGACGGAAATGTCAGCGACTCTATAACAACATAGTGCGCGGCGCGATGACCTGGAACTTAAAGTAAGGGGAAATACTGAAGCGAAGGGAATGCTGGAAGCGAAGGGAATACTGCAAGCGAGGGCTGGCACGCCCTGGTCTTCTCGACGTGCCAGTCCAACCCTTGCTAGCCGATGAAGCTCCACTCGGTCGCGGTCAGGTCATGGGTACTCATCTCCGCCGAGTCCATGAAGCCACCGACCACGTCACGCAGCGATGTCCCGCGCTCCAGTTCGTTCGCCCAGTAGGCCTTGCCCGACACATCCGCGTCGCGTCCGAGCAGGAATTGATAGAGCGTATCCAGTGTGGCATCGATGCCGCTGCCCGACCCATCGAGCTGCTGCCCGGCCTCCGACGAGGTCAGGAACGACATGGCAATATCGGTCTTGCTCATGCCGTCGGTATTCCGCTGCGCCCAGTACTGGATGCCGTCGACATCCGCCTGGCGCCCCAGCACCTGCTGGTAGAGCCCGGCGATCCAGTTCAGGTCGCTGGTGTACTCGACCGTTTCGTTGTCATCGGCGAAGGCGAGCGTTTCGACATTGATCAGGGTATCGACGTCGCTGGGGTCGGCCTTGGACTGGATGGTGATCACGCTGTGATCCTGGGTGACGATGTAATCGTCGCGGTTGCCGTCGTAGCGCGCCGTATCCGTATCACTCCCCCCATGCAGCCGGTCGGCTCCTGCACCGCCGAATACGGTGTCGTTACCGGCTTCGCCATAGATGAGGTCGTCCCCGCCCTTCGAACCCACGGTGTCGTCGCCGCCGCCGCCGTGCAGTTCGTCATCGTCGGCGCCGAGCACGATGGTCTGTGCGGCGTCGTCGGCGATGACCACGTTGTCGCCGTCGCCGCCGCTGAGCGTGGTGGCGCCGATGATGCTGGCGAAGTCGATGTTGTCGAGCTGCAGCTGGTTGCCGCCGGGCAGTGCACTGGTGTCGATGACGAACGCTTCCTGGTGACTGCTACCCGAGGAACTGTCATTGGCGATGCCCGTGATCTGGATGGGCGTGCTCGCCGAGGCGTTGCCGCTGTCACCCAGCACCAGCGTGCGAATATCGAGCAGCGTGCCGTCGGGGCGATTGGTGAGCCACTGGCTGGCCACGCCGGTCTGGTCATTCAGGTTGGTGGGCTGCTTGGCATCGATGCTGTCGATCAGATCGGCCAGCGCCTGCTGGGTATCGACGGCACTGCGCGCGCCCTGGTTGACCAGGCTGACACCGCCCGGCAGCGTCGCGGTCACCTCGTTGGCGTTGCCGGTGTTCTCGACCAGCTTGGCGGTACCGGCCTGACTTCCCGTATTGGTGATCGTCTCGCTCACCGAAGGCTTGCCGGACGGCGTGTTCGGCTGCGGGTCGGAGGGCGTGACCGTGATCGGATCCGGGTCGGGCGTTGGGGGGCGAGTCTCGTTGACGTCGGTTACCGTGATCGCCAGTGTCAGCGGTGTCGTGCCGCCGTGACCATCATTCGCTGTCACCGTGAGATCGTAGATATTGTCCTTGTTTTGATCCTTGGGCGCTTCGAAGTCGGGGGCGCTGGTGAACGTCAACGCCCCGCTGTTGGCATCCAGTGTGAACAGTCCTTTATCGGCGCCGCCAGAAAGCGAATAGGTCAGCGTATCGCCGTCGGCATCGGTGGCGTCCAAGGTGGTCACCGCCTTGGTGTTTTCCTTCACACCTAAAGACGGGGAAGTGGAGAACATCGGCGCGTCGTTGGTATTGGTCACGCTAATCGCCAGCGCCTGTGCGCTGCTGCTCAGCTTACCGTCGCTGGCCGTGAGGGTGACGTCATAAACGTTGTCACCGCCCGCATCCGCCGGCGTCTCGAAGTCCGGCGCGACTTTGAAACTCAACGCACCACTCTTGGCATCGAGAGTGAACTGCGCCGCGTCGGTGCCGCCCAGCGTATAGGTCAGCGTATCGCTTTCGGGATCACTGCCCGAGACCGTATAGACCGTGCCGGTGGTGTTTTCGGCCACGCTCGCCTTGGTATCACTGCCCAGCGTCGGCGCCTCGTTGACGTCGGTGACTGTCACCGATAGCGTTTGAGAGGTTTGGTCCATCCCATCACTAGCTGTGACATCTACTTCATATACACCGTCATGATCGGCATCGGCAGGTAGTTCATAGTTTGGCGCACTCTTGAAACTCAGCGCCCCGCTGTTGGCATCCAGCGTGAACAGCGCCGCGTCGGTGCCACCGGTGATGCTGTAGTGCAGCGTATCACCTTCGGCGTCAGTAGCGGCCAGCGTCGCCACCGTCTTGGTGTTCTCGGCTACGCTCGCCTTGGTCGAGGTGTTGAACACCGGCGCATCGTTGGTATCGGTCACGCTAATCGCCAGCGCCTGTGCGCTGCTGCTCAGGCTGCCATCGCTGGCCGTGAGGATAACGTCATACACGTTGTCGCCGCCGACATCCGCTGGTGCCTCATAGTTCGGCGCACTCTTGAAGCTCAACGCGCCGCTGTTGGCATCGAGAGTGAACTGCGCCGCGTCGGCGCCGCCCAGCGTGTAGGTCAGCGTATCGCTGTCGGGATCATTACCCGAGGCGGTATAGACCTTCCCGGTGGTGTTTTCGGCTACGCTCGCCTTGGTATCACTGCCCAGTGTCGGCGCCTCGTTGATATCGGCGACTGTCACCGCCAGCGTTTGAGAGGTTTGATCCATTCCGTCACTAGCTGTGACATCCACCTCATATACACCATCATGATCGGCATCGGCGGGTAGTTCGTAGTTTGGCGCACTCTGGAAACTCAGCGCGCCACTATTGGCATCCAGCGTGAACAGTCCTTTATCGGCGCCGCCAGAAAGCGAATAGGTCAGCGTACCACCGTCGGTATCGGTGGCCGCCAGTGTCGCCACCGCTGTGGTGTTCTCGGCTACGCTCGCCTTGGTCGACGTGGTGAATACCGGCGCATCGTTGGCATTGGTCACGCTAATCGCCAGCGCCTGTATATTGCTGCCCAGCTTACCGTCGCTGGCCGTGAGGATAACGTCATAGACATTGTCGCCGCCGGTATCCGTCGGCGCCTCATAGTCCGGCGCGACTTTGAAACTCAACGCGCCGCTGTTGGTATCGAGGGTGAACTGCGCCGCATCGGTGCCGCTCAACGTATAGGTCAACGTATCGCCATCAGGATCACTACCCGCGGCGGTATGGACCGTGCCGGTGGTGTTTTCGGCTACGCTCGCCTTGGTAGCGCCACCCAAGGTCGGCGCCTCGTTGACATCGGTGACGCTCATCGCCAGCGTTAGCGGAGTGTCACCGCCCTGGCCGTCGCTCGCGGTCACTTCAACGTTGTAGACGTTGTTCCCATTGCTATCCTTCGGTGCCTCAAAGTTCGGCGCGTCTCTGAAACTCAGCGCCCCGCTGTTGGCATCGAGGGCGAACAGCGCCTGATCGGCGCCACCGGTCAGAGAATAGGTCAGCGTACCGCCGTCGGCATCGGTGGCCGCCAGTGTCGCCACCGCTGTGGTGTTCTCGGCTATGCTCGCCTTGGTCGAGGTGTTGAACACCGGCGCATCGTTGGCATTGGTCACGCTAATTGCCAGCGCCTGTATATTGCTGCTCAGGCTACCGTCGCTGGCCGTAAGGGTGACGTCATAAATATTGTCGCCGTTGGTATCCGCCGGCGCCTCGAAGTCCGGCACATTCTTGAAACTCAACGCGCCGCTGTTGGTATCGAGAGTGAACTGCGCGGCGTCAGCACCGCCCAGCGTGTAGGTCAACGCATCGCTTTCCGGGTCGCTGCCCGAGGCGCTATAGACCTTGCCGGTGGTATTTTCGGCCACGCTCGCCTTGGTATCACTACCCAGTGTCGGCGCCTCGTTGACATCGGTGACTGTCACCGCCAGCGTCAGCGGCGTCGTGCCGCCCTGGCCGTCGCTCGCTGTCACTTCAACGTCGTAGATGTTGTCGTCATTGCTATCCGCCGGCAGTTCGTAGTTCGGCGCGCTGGTGAACGTCAGCGCTCCGCTGTTGGTATCCAGCATGAACAGCGACTGATCGGCCCCACCGGCCAGCGAATAGGTCACCGTACCGCCGTCGGCATCGGTGGCCGCCAGTGTCGCCACCGCTGTGGTGTTCTCGGCCACGCTCGCCTTGGTCGAGGTGGTGAACACCGGCGCGTTGTTGACCAGCGTCGGTTCCGAGAAATCGATATTGTCGAGGAAGCCAACAACCCATTTATTATTATCGCTTGTGAACCTAACCGTATCGATATTGTTCCAATTACTCCCAAACGTTAATGCACCTCCGGCTGCCTCAGACGTATTGCTATAATCAATCGCATTATTTCCCGAACCATAAGTCTGTGATAAATCGAAATTGACCGAGGATACGCTAACCTTCAGCACTCCATCATCGTAGCCACTGATCGTATATTGATTTTCGACACTGCCCTCACTTCCCCACACCTCGGCGCTGAGACTTTCCAAGCGGAAATTATTACTTAAGTCCGAAGAAGAGAATTGAAAGTACTTTGTGCCAGTGCCAGAATTCACATTGAAAGCAATGGCATTGCCACTCGCAAAATCCGTGTTGCTGGTCATATCCTTGGTATCAATAACAATATCACCACCTGTATCCTCGGAATAGTCCACGCCATCCAGGGTATAGGTATTGGCACCATTACTGCTCACAGGAGTGGCAACTCCCTCAAAATCCTGATCCTGTGGCGCGGCAAACACCCCGGCATAGTCCGCAGCCTGCAGCGTGGCGTGGCGCGGGTTGCCCACCGTCATGTCCAGCGTCCAGTCGCCGCCCAGTGCCGGCGCGCCTACCTTGTGCGTGGCAGCCGCCACGTTGGCGCCCGTGGCGTTGGCCAGTGTCGCGACGAATTCACGCCCCTGCGGTCCTTCGGCCACGTCGCAGCCATACAGGAACACGTCCGCATCGGGGGCCAGCGCGCGGCCGATGGCGGCAAGCGTGGCGGCCTGCGAGGCCAGCTCGGCCTGGGTGACCCAGCCGTCGCCCAGTTGCAGCGCACCGGAGCGACCATGCGAAACAAGATGAATGGCCGCCAGATCGCGGTAGCCCGCCAGCACCGTCGCCAGTTGCTTCAGGCCGGGTTGCGTAGCGTCCAGCACAACGGTCTCGAGCGTAGGATCGAATCCGGCCAGCAGACCGGGCAAATCGTCGACGCCCGAGTCGATCAACAACAGTTCGTGATAACGCCTTGTCTCATCAGCGAGGCAGGCAGCAGGAGCGGACATCATCGACTGACAGCCAAGGTTATTCACTGTGGTATCTCCCTTGAGATGGCGCCTGTCGTGCTTTGTACATCGAACCTGCGCCGCCGAAACACCGCCCAGCGTCACGGAGCTGGACAGCGTGTCACTGTAGATTTGTGTGGTACTGGATGCCGGCGCAGCATCAGCTGTCAAATAAGACGTTATGAGGGAGCACCCATGACCTGCTGCTTCTATCGGCAGGTTCTCATGCTTTCTGAATACGTCTTTTGTCGATAGCGCTACACCACCTGCAACCTTTCCAGCAGCGGCAGACGGTTATCCATGAAATGCCGGGCCTGTTCGACGAGGGCGTTGCGGTTTTCCGCCTCCGTTGCCAGCGGCTGGCCGTCGCGCATCAGGCGCTGGCCGCGGGCAACCAGCGCGCGCCAGGCCGCTTCTGCCCACGCTTCGGGCTGGGTCAGGCCGGCACGGCGGGCATCGAGAAAGCATTGCTCGACCGGGGCGACGCTCACCCCGCCTCCGGTGACCGGGCTGGCCAGATAACCCACCTCGCCACCCAGCGCCGCCTGGCTGCATAGGTACTCGTTGAACCGCGCACATTGTGGGCGCACGCGATCGGCCGCTTCCGGTGCCTGCGCCGGTGCGACCGCGCCCTTGCCGATCAACACCTTCAACGCCTCGCGCAGCTGGTTGAACGTCACCCCCGCCTTGTCGACCTCCGCTTCCAGCTCAGCGATCGTCCGCGACCGCTGGCCCTCGAGTGCCGCCAGCACCGGCTGGTAGATCTGCGGCTGCAAGGCCGCCGAACCGTGCGCCCCTTTCACCTCCAACGTCACCTCCGCCGCGGGCTGCAGCAGCACGACATGCTCACGACGCAGTTGCGCAGCCACTTCCAGCGCATTGAGCCGGCGGGCGCCTTTCAGCCAGTAGTCACGGCGGAAGCGCTGATTGACCATCACGTCGCGGGTGGCGGCCTGCAACAGCGGATGACCGATCTCCTCGAGCAAGGCCTGCTGTGACGAACTGAGCTGCAGCCCAGCGATGTCATCGAGAGGCTGTGCCGAGCCGGCCAGGCTCAGGCGCGCTTCGCCCAGCCAGTCGCCCATCTGGGTCACGCTCATCGGCGTCCAGTCACGGTTGAGGAATTCATGGGCCAGATAGCGGCGATCCTGTGTCTTGAGCTGCGCCAGTGCCTGCTGAAGTTGCGGGTGGGCACGAGCGAAGGCCGGATCGCTCTGCCACAGCCGCTCCACAAAGGCGAACGCCTCGTCCCACTGTGCTGCCGACCCGGCGGCAGGCGCGCCCAGCACATCGGCATGCGCCCTGATCAGCTCGCGCACCGGCAGCATCGCCGCCCAGCCCGGCAAGGTGTTGTAGCTGACATACACCGCACCGCCGGGATTGAGGCGGCGGCGGATAAAGTCGACCAGCGTGCGCCGGTTGGCATCGCCGACCCAGCTCCAGATGCCGTGCAGGCCAATGTAATCGAACATCGGCAGGTCATCGCGCGCGCAGAATGTCGCGAAATTCTCGTCGGCCAGATGAAGGTCGGCGCCGCTGGCCGTCGCCATTTCACGGGCATGCACGACCTGGGCGGCATTGAAGTCGGTACCGTGCCAGGCCACCGGCGAAGCGGCGGCATGCAGGTTGACGCTCACGCCCTGACCGAAGCCCAATTCACAGGCATGCGCAATGACCGGCGGCTTCAACCTCGCATTGAGCAGCGCCAGACGCAGGCGCAACGGGTTCAGCTCGGCGTAATAGCCGTGGGTATATTCCTGGTCGGTCACATAGCCTGTTTCCGGCGATGCCATGGCAACTCTCCTGCGATTGGTGTCATCCATCATTGCGGGCAAGAACACCCTGTGGCCTCGCCCCCTCACTCGCCTCCACCCGGAAACGCGCCAGTTCGCCATTGACCCGCAAGACGGCTTTCACGGCCGTATCGCGCCGCTGCGTATCTTCCATGATCTCCTGCTCCCGATACGTCTGGCACATCGCGAGCGCAGCAGCCCGCCCCGCTTCGGGATGGGCCGCCAATGCGACGGGCAGCGCGCAGGGCTGTGAAGAAAGGCGTTGACGGAGAAGACCGAACAGACTGGCGTTCATTGGCGCCTCCGCCAGCACGGTTTCAGCGGGGCGGAAGGCGCCGGCCAGCGTGAGCGCGATCATGTAGTTGGACGCCGCCTGCAGCTGCACGAACCCGGCCGCCGTCACGGTGAGCAAGGGGAAGAAAGGCGCCAGTTCAGGAAACAGATGATTGGGATAGACCCGCGCCTGCCAGTAGCGGGCCGCGACGCGGGCAAAGTGGCGATAATCGGCAACCGGGACGAGACGTGACGCCGCGAACGGCAGCACCTCGACCGGCGGCTTGGCCGGATCGACGGTATCGTTGGCGACATCGACATAGAGCGTGCCGATCAGAAAGGCGTTCTGAAAATACTCGCCGCGCAGATCGCCCCAGACCTGCCGGACATTGCCGCCGTGCTTCATGAACGCCGCCAGCGCCCGGTAACCCTGCGCCGCCTCGCCACCGAGTGTCGCCGAGTCGAGCTGCTGCAACTGGCGCTGCACCGCCTGGGAAATTTCCAGGCACTGGCCCAGCGGAAACGGCTTGCCCTGCTTGACCGGCCGGGCCTGGCGCAATGCCGGGTCGAGTTCGGCACGCAGCGCCAGAAACAGCGACTCCAGCGCCGCCAATGCGGGCGATAGAAAGCGCGCGGTCAGCGCCTGTTCGCGCTGCTCATCGGGAATGCGGGGCTCGTTGGGGAGCAAGGGGCTAGCCACGATGCAATGCACCTTAAATTGCCGATACTGGATATCGGCTAGTTATTGCTCGTCAGCAGTCGAAACGTTTCGAGACCGCCTCAACCCCTAGCCGTGGCGAAGTACGGATCCATCGTGCCGCGAGCGGCGACCTGCAGCAACAGATTGCCAGGCTGATCGATAGTGCCTGCCGTAGGCTGAGCTGCGAATGCCGGCAGGCGCCAGGATAGCGGATCATGACATCAAGCCAGTGAAAGTTTTGATCTTGCGAAAGACCCGTCGAATCAGGCAAAAGCCCATAACCGAGCGGCCACGAACATCGCCAACGGGACAAGTAATGTCGAGATGGCGACAGCCGGCAACCCCGAGATCGAAGTCGTGGCCAAAAGGCTGGCCAGTATCCCGTTGTTGGCCGCAAAGCCCGCTAACGCGATCAGGAAGAAACGCCCCGAGCGCCCTTGGCGTCGGAAGGTGAACCGTCGATGTCCCCACAGTGAAACCTGAAAAGCGACCAGGAAGGCCAACACATTAGCCAGGAAGGGAGAGACCGAAGCCCAACACCAGAACACCGCGGCGGCAACAGCGATATGCACCAGTGTCGCGAGCACCCCCACACCGCCAAACCGCATCAGCGTGGCCAGCTCCTCGGTCCAACGCCTCATCGTTCACGCTCCCCGTGAGCGGGATCGTCTGCATCCTCTATGCGCTTGTCGCTTCCTTCGAAGGTTTTGCCGTGCTGTATCGACTCGGCCTTGTTGCTACCCAGGCTATCCACTTCCACCAGATACAGCGGGCGTTGCTTGACCTCCACGAACAGCCGCGCCATGTACTCCCCCAGCACGCCGATCGACAGCAGTTGCATACCGCCGAAAAACAGCACTGCCGACATGACAGACGCATAGCCCGGCGTATCGCGTCCGAACACCAGCGCCTTGAAAACGATCACCAATATGTAGACGAAAGACAGTAGCGCAACGCCACCACCGATATAGCTCCAGACTCGTAACGGGAGCGTCGAGAACCCCACCAGGCCATCGAGCGCGAAGTTCCAGAGCTTCCAGAGATTGAACTTCGACTCCCCGACCTGCCGAGCCGGGCGTTCGTAAGGCACACCCACCGACCGATAGCCGGACCAGGCAAACAACCCTTTCATGAAACGGTTTCGCTCGGGCAGACGTTTAAGCGCCTCGACGACCTGGCGGTCCAGCAAACGAAAGTCGCCGGCATTATCCGGGATAGGCGTCGGAGAAATACGATTGAAAAGGCGATAGAAGAGATTCGCCGAGGTGCGTTTACGACGCGTGTCTTCGTGGCGCGATACGCGAACGCCGTAGACCATGGCGTAGCTCTCATCGAGCCATAGTCGGATGAAATCGTTGATCAACACCGGTGGATCCTGCAGGTCGACATCCATGGGGATCACCCCATCGCCACGAGCGTGATCGATGCCGGCCGTCATTGCCGCTTCCTTGCCGAAGTTGCGAGACAACTTCAACCAGCGTACGCGGCTATCCCGCTCCGCGGCCAACTGCAGGGCCTGCAGCGTGCTATCGGTGGAGCCATCGTCGACGAAGAGAATTTCAAGTTCGACACCCGGATAATCGACTTCGCGGTCAATAGCCTCGAGGAACGGCGCTATCGCCTCATCCTCATTCTTTACGGCCACAACCAATGTGACTAATTTGCTCATAATTCCTTGGCCTTAAACTACGATTCGACGTCCGGCGATGCAGTCAGCCAGAATGAAGCCTTGCTCGGCAACGCTTGACGAGCGCCATCTCGCCCGGCGGGCAAATGGCTCACTCGACCAGGCAGAGGACAAACGTCTTGATTGCCGCCTGGCGCTCACACGCCGGACCGGGTGCGCCCTGATTCAATAACACGACATCGCCAGCCCGAGCATCTCGATAGCCCGAACGGCGCTCGACATCCTGCGGCGCGAGTCGCGCACCGTGGACGACCTCGAAATGGCGGGCGCCAAAGTCCACGAGCAGGCGATCGATCAACCGCTGCTGTTCAAGCTCGAAATACCCGACATCCTTGTAAACGCGCCCTGACCAGTCTCGACCCTCGAGTACACTGGCGACAGCCTTGCGCTGTTCTTCAGCATCGGCGAGCCAATCCCCTGGCGGGCTTTTGGTACCCGCATGCCGAG
This sequence comes from Salinicola sp. MIT1003, assembly GCF_001858555.1. Taxonomy (NCBI): domain Bacteria; kingdom Pseudomonadati; phylum Pseudomonadota; class Gammaproteobacteria; order Oceanospirillales; family Halomonadaceae; genus Salinicola; species Salinicola sp. MIT1003. Next base: position 13,170 of record NZ_MCAP01000055.1, on the reverse strand, counting down.
CATCGAGAAGCTGCAAGACGATAGCCAGACATGCCACGCTCGCCCAGACCCATTTAGGCATACAAGCACGTCGGGAAGACCAGGCCAAGCCAGCCAGGACGATCAGCAGAAACGCCATCGGCGCAGCAAAGCGGCCGGTCACCCGGAAGCGGTCGTAAAGCGCAAGCGTCAACGATGGGAAATCCAGCGACAGCAGCCGGTGCCCTGCCACGCGAAGATCGAAGGCCATCGCATAAATCACCAGCAGTAGCGCTGCGACCAGCAACACGAGCAGACGCCGCTTCCTGGGATCCTGTCCCTTGATGGCAGCGCCGAACCAGTCTCTCGGATACCAAGCTGGCCACGTGCGTTGTTTAACCAGCGTTGCCGCCCCCATCGCCAGGCTTGCCAGCAGCAATAACCACGCCCCGGTGCCCAGATAGAGAATGGCATCACTTTGCGTCGGCTCGTCGATAGCGTAGAGATTCGGCGTGATGGCCCACCCAAGGGATTCTGCAAACGCCAGCAAGTCCAGCGAGTACGCCTTCGCCCCTTCGGTCGTGGAGTGTTCGCCATGAAACACTCCCACCACGTACAGCAATAGCAGCGGCCAGAGAGCAGCGAGCGCCGCGGCCACCCAGCGGCGTTCGGAAAGCAACACGATACCGACGATGGCAATCGCCATCGCACCCAGATAGGCATGACTGAGAATCGCCAGGCCGGTGGTGGCAAGGAACTCCCAGCGCCTCCACCAGAGGCGGCTTGCAGTTCCAACGGGTACGCAACACATCGCCCATAGCACGACCCAGTAACTGCCCAGCGCAATATGCTGGGCACCAATCATTCGAACCGGCATGATCAGACTGAAGACGAGCAACGCACAGACCAGCCAGCGGATCGTCTCCTCAGCGACAAGGCATCTCGCCAGGCGATAGGCCATGACGGCAAACAGCAAGATGTTGACGATCACCAGAGTATGAAAAGGAATATAGAAGCCCGTGAGGCCGTTGATGGCCTTGGCGAACAAGGCAAGCCATGGCGCCCCGTCACTGAAGAAAATGTTGACGCCGCCGAAGTTCGGGCTTTCTCCCAACGGCCAGTGCCATTGGTCGCGTACGAAAATCTCGAAGGCCGCCGCCGCATTGGGATAATCGGTATCGATCATCAAGCCGCCCGCCAGGACATGAGCCGGCGATCCGCATACGATCCAGAGGCAAAACATGCCCAACGCAATGGCGGGGATATAACCCAGCCAACCGTCAATAGAGATTCTTGCGCGCCGTTCAGCCATCAGAGTTTCACTACCTGTCGAGTTCATTCGATACCGGATCCAATCGTCGAAGCCACGCCATAACCAAGCGTCATCAAAGTGCGTGTACCAACATCAAGGTGCGCGTACCGCGATCGTCACCTTGTCGACCACGAAGCACTCCACACCTACGGCACCACATGCCTGATCCGCCAGCTGGTTGTCGGTAATCGCGTAGACTCGATTCGCTTCCAGTTCGCCACGGGCCACTCGCGCCACTTCAGCCGTCGTCGCCTCTTTCAATACCTGCGCATTGATACGCGCGAAATACGCCACATTCAATGCCACGTCATGGCGCACCGCCAGCCAGGCATAAGGCTTCAGCGTGCCCAGGTCGTCTCCCGGCAGGTAGCTAAGCGACTCGTGCGAGTCCAGCAAGGCGGCCAGCCGGGCGTCTTCCAACGCAGGATAGGGAGAGCCATTCGCCACGGATGCCACACGGCCGGCCAATCCCGCGTGCACGAAATGATGAAAGGGCTTCAGATCCGCCCACTGCACCAGCCATGCGATGACCAACAGGGCGACCAGGTTTCGACTGAGGACCGTTCTGGAGAGATAAACCATGCCGAGAAGCATGAGCCCGTACAGCAGCGGCCACACCATGCGACCACTGGAGCGGATGTATTCTGTCAACGGCGCCAGCAGTGCGGGGTAGTCCACCGACCAGACCAGCTTGCCGATCACCCACCGGTCGCCAAGGGCGAAGACGAACAAACCGAGAAGCGCCACGGCGACCAGCCAGACTTCCCCGGGCAGAGGACGCAGTTGTGCCCACCGCAGCCGGCGTACCGCAACCAGGAACCCCGCCAGGAGAAACAATAACGCCCCGATTCCGGCATAAGCCTGGCCCTCGTATTGACCGGCAATCGGCGTCAACCAGCCGGGCAGCACACGCGACGCACCGCTCACGCCCGTTCCATTGAAGAACCAGGCCTCGGACAGCGGATTGATGTAAGTCATGGCCTCGGCGGAAAAATAGCCGAAACCCGAACCCGGGCCGACCTCCAGCCCATACTGGAAATACCCCGCCAGCCACATAGTCGCCAGGACACAAGCCACACTGATGACAGCCCCCAGCCCCAAGCTCACGCCGGTATCGATTCGTCGGCCTGTCACCGACCTGAACAACTGGCAGACCCACCAGGCGGCCCACAGCGTCCCGACCATGAAAAAGAGATAGAAATGCACCAGGACGGCGATCAGCATCAGGATCAGCCAGTGCGCCATGGCGCCGACATGACTACCGTCACGGTCTCCGGGGCGCAGCGCCAACCCCAGCCCCCACAGAATGAGCCAGTGCGCCGTCAACGCCTCATGCCCATGGGCCCCCAGGCCTCGCATCGCGACGATAGGCAGCATGATGACCAACGCAGCGAAAAGCACCGAAGCCACCGGGCGACACCGCAACCGCAGCGCCAATCCACAGGCGAATGCCGCATTCAGGATATGATTCAACAGCATCACCAGACCCTGATACTGGAACGGATCCGGCAAAACGTCGTGAAACAGCTTGAGCGGAAACGCCAGAAGCGGTATCGAATCGGTAAAGACGATACTCGAATCGATGAACGTGCCGAACTGCGGAATAGCGCCCAATGGCCAGCGCCACTCGTCGCGGCGAAACGCATCCCAACCGATAAAGTGCTGAAACGGGTCGCCCTCGGTGAGCAACCACCGCACCTGGGTCGGGTCGATCGCCGCCCAGCCGTATAAATGAAGCGCCAGCCAAGCCCCCAACAGAGCGGAAGCAGCAATCGCCAACGCCTGATCATGACGCGCCATGGCCGAGCCAAGCCGCGCCATGCCGCTATTTTTCGCTGTCATTGTCGGCTCGCTCCCAACCGGCAAAAGTGATCTTGTCCACGGCAATGCAGCGCATTTCCGGCAACTGGCATACAGACCCGACCCATGACTCATCGGTCAAGACATACAACGTATCGTGATTCAGCTCGCGCTCGGCGAACGCCTTGCGCGCCGGCCCGGCGGCCTGGTAGAGAACGCCCTGGTTGACGCGGGCAAAATAGGCCACGTTGATCGACATATCATGGCGTGCCGCCAGCCATGTCGCCGCCTTGAGATGGTACATGTCATCCCCGGGCAAGTAACTCAGTTGGCGTCGCCCCTCGGCCAGCGCATTCAAGTCCTCGCGAGCGATCCAGGGGAAAGGCTCGTAGGAATGTCTGGCGGGCGTCAGCGCCTGCATGTTGCCGCGCACGAAGCCGTGCCAAGGTGCCAGATCCCACCACTGAAGTGCCACACAGACCGCCAACACCGCAGCCAGTACGCGAGCAGGCATTCGCCGCATCAACGACAGCAGCGACAGGAATACGACGACATAAAGCAACGGCCAGGCCATGCGGCCGCTGGAACGCAGATATTGCGTCACCGGCTCCAGCAATGCCGGATATCGCCACTCGAACGACCCGTGGCTGAAAACCCAGCGATCACCCAGCGCAAAAATGAAAAGCGCTAACGGGGCCAGCACCCAAACCACGCGGTTTGGCCAGCCAGGAACGGCACCGGACGCCAAACCTCGGCCCGCCAATTTACAGGCAAGTGCCAGACCCGCCAACAGCAGCACCCCCAACCCGGCGTAGGCAAAGCCTTCATACTGCCCCTGAACCGGGGAAAGCCACCCCGGCACCACTCGGGACACACCATGAAAATCCGCCCCGCCAAAGAACAGGCCGGCCGAACCAGGATTGAAGAACGTCAGCAGCCCCGCACTATAAAGCCCAAAGCCAGTATCGCCTTCGATCTCGACACCGAACTGAAAGTAACCCGCGGCCAGCATGACACCGCAGGTGACCGCTACCGTCGCCAGCATCCAGCCGCTAAGCCCGACCAATGCCCTGCCCCGTAGCGACCAGGCCCCGCGCAGGCACCAGGCAACCCAGAGCACACCGACCATGAAGAACAGATAGAAATGGATCAGTACCGCCAGATTGAGCAGCAGTGCCCAGCGCAGCAGTCCTTGGCGCGTAACCGAGCGTTCCAGCCCCAGCCACAGGCCGAGCAAGATCAACCAGTGTGCCGATAATGCCTCATGCCCCAGCGCGCCGGGGCCGCGCATCGTCACGGCCGGCAGCGCCAATACCAGCAGGCCAACCAGCAGCGCAATGGAACGTGTAGCCTGCAGCCGCAATGCCAGACCCACCGCCACCGACGCATTCAAGGCCAGATTGAGCGCCATCACCATACCGACGTACTGGAAAGGATCGGGCAACACTCCATGCAGCAGCTTGAGCGGCAAGGCGATCAGCGGAATCGAATCGCTGAATACCACACTCGAGTCGATAGCGCTGCCCAATGTCGGCACCGCGCCCAACGGCCAGTGCCACACATCGCGCCGAAACAGATCCCAGCCGCTGAAGTGCTGAAAACTGTCTCCTTCTGCCAGCAGCCAGGTCACATTGAGTGGATTCAGCGCCGGGCCATAAAGCCAGACAGCCATTACCAGACCCGCCAGTGCCGCCAATAACCACAGACCGGCATCCAGCCAGGCCGCGCTCTGGCCTGGGCTCATTCCAAGGTCCGTTTTCCTATGCGCGTGGTTTCTCAGATCACACCTATTCAATGATGAACGAATCAATGATGAACGAATCAATGTCGAACGAATGCTTCGCTACTGAGCGAGCGCACTTCATGGCGGGCCGGCCTGCCGAGCGGGCAGGCATTATAGCCAGACCGATCACCAGGAGAAACGCCACGGGCCGGAGCCAGCAGCCATGCCCTTCTCGACGAGTTTGACAGCCCGCCTTCGGTCGACAGCCGAGTCATGCCGCCAGCTAGCCCTTGGTCGGATTTGCCACCCAATGGCCGACGCCTTAAGTTTGTAACGTTTTGATACAAAAATCGGAAGCATCGACGGAGGAACGGCAAATGGCCAGCAAATATTACATCACCCCGGGGAGTTACCGGTTCGGTACCCAGGGGAACGATCTGCTCGACACCTACCAGAGCGACATGCTCATCGGGCTGGATGGCGATGACACGCTTACCAGCCTGGGGCTGATCACCGGCCTGGCGGGAGGCAACGGCAACGACGACTATCGCATCGGCGCCGCCATCACGACCGTGGTCGATGCCGGCGGGCAGGATGCCATGACCCTGAGCGGCCACGCCAACGATTACATGGCCGGCATTCTCGATGGGCAGCACCTGATACTGGTCGATGCCTGGACAGGACAGACCACGGTCGTTGTCGACTTCAAGGGCGCGGGGCGCATCGAATCCTTCAGCGACAGTTACGGCAACCATTACAGTGCCGACGAGGTCGAGAATCTCGCCTACGACACCGGGCTTGGAAACATCGACGCCCAGACACTGCTGAACCTGTCGGGCGCAACCGGCATCGACGTCGCCACTTTCCGGGCAGCGACGGAGCTCGATCAGGCTTTCGGCCAACTCGACTGGGCCGGCGTGTTCGAACGGGTCGGCTCGGTCTTCGAACTCGACAATGCCACGCTCGCCGAGGCCATCCGCGCCGAAGCCTTCGAGCGAGTCGACGGCGACACTCAGGCCCGCTGGGACGAATTCGGTATCCAGCAAGCGCTGATCAACAGCACGTACAGCGGCGTCGAGGCCAACCTGCCGGACGGCACCATGGCCGGGCAAGGGGTGGCATCGAACAGCAAGGCTGAAGAGATCGCTCTGCTCTATGCCGCGGCGCTCGACCGCCAGCCCGATCACGACGGGCTCAATTATTGGCTCGACCAATTCGAGCAAGGCATGACGGTAAGGGAGATCGGCAAGCGCTTTCTGGCGTCCGACGAGTTTCAGTCACGCTTCGATGTCGAGAACGATCAGGACTTCATCACCCAGCTCTACGCCAACGTGCTCGACCGCACCCCGGATAGCAGCGGCGAGAGCTACTGGCTCGGTGAACTCGATAACGGCAAGGCACCGACGGATGTCCTGCTGGGTTTCTCCAACTCCGACGAAAACCGCATCAACGCTGGCGACTGGTTGCATGGCTTGCAGACCGACAACCACCAGGACTGGTGGATTGCCTGACCCGCAAACTGTCAGCTGACAAAAAAACCCGAGGCCGGAGGCCTCGGGCTTCATCCTTCGCTTAGTCTAACGAGTCATCAGGCTACAGCGTCAGCCGCCGTGGATTCCTGAACGCCCAGCTTCAGTGCGAAGTCATCAGCCGTCACACCTTCCTCGCCGTCGTTATTCGAGTAGACATAAGTCGCATCTTCAAACTCGAAGGAGACGTAGCCGGAATCGGCAGCTGCCTCAGTACCCGCGGCAGCGGCGAACGCAGCGTCTATATCGGCACCATCACTCACACTATTGGTCACATCCGTCGGAGCAACGGCATCACCATTGAGATCGGTCAGCGTATCGTCGCCATCGAGATCGAAACCGGTCACGACATCCATGTTTTCGTAGCTGGAAGTAGCGACGACATTGCCCGTAGCAACACCCTCGTCATCGGTATCTTCCATCTCGACCGACATCGTCGTGGCGCCGCTACCCAGCTCGATCGTTTCCTGTGCGTAATCGGCACCGGCATACGTCAAGTCGCCTTCCAGTCCAGAAGCATCGAAATCATCGAACTGGCGGCCGGACTCTTCATAATTGACGTTGGCATCACCCGTCAGATTCATCGTGCCACTTTCGAAGTCTGCACTGGTTTTCAGCACCTTCAGGTCGAGCGTACTATCCGCCCCTTCGGCATTGACCGCTTCGACATTCACCGAATCCGCGGCATCACGCAGGATCATCGGGGAGCCGCCTTCACCAACACCGGCGGCCGTGGCGATCACATTCTGATCGGCAGTCAGATGAGCGAGATCCCCACCGGATTGGAAGTTGAAAGTCTGCGCGTCAGACAGCTGTTCGGCATCGACCTTGGAATAGCCTTCGAACGTAAAGGATTCGAAACCGCTGACATCGCTGTCGATGTAATCGTCAGGCGACATGCTGTCCGTCACCGTCAGCGAATCGTTACCTTCGCCGCCGTCGATAGCCAGTGCAGTATCGCCACCGCTGATCTTGTCGACCGTGAGCGTGTCGTCACCGCTACCGGTCGTAACGCTCGTGGCATTATCGAGCACGCCGTCACCGATCGTGACATCGCCACCATACCCAGACGCATCGATCTCAGCGCCGTCTTCGGCAGAACCGACAACGGCACCGGTCAGCTCAAAACTACCGCTATCACCGGTAATCTCCAGATTCTGCAGCGGGCTGGCAATGGAGGCATTCATGTTTAGCGAAGCGCTGCCTGCCGCGTCCACGGCCAGAGACGTCAATGTGCTGTCCTGCTGAATACCCGAAAGCGTCACGGCGGAATCTTCGATTGCCAATTGGCCTGACGCAGCCGAGCCAGTGTCCAGGTTGAGGGTGATATTTTCGCTGCCCTCGACCATGAGAGTCTTGTCGGCGGTCAAACCATCGACATTGATCGTTTCATCACTATTGACGCCAGTGAAACGAATGGCCTGGTTATCGCCGAGCGAGAAACTCCTGTTGTCAGCAGTAATCTCGCTTCCATCGACAACCTGAACCTGCTCATCGGCCGGAGGTGTCTGCTCGTCACCACCATCGGACGGCGGTGTCTGCTCATCACCAGTCGAGGCATCGACCTGAGCCTTGGCGGCAGCGATTTCCTGCTCGGAGGTCTCGCCGTCGACTTCAGCGACCAGGCTCTGCGCCTCATCCACGTCGTACTCGTCTTCCGCCACATTATCTGTGTAGTACTGGGCGACTTCCGTCTTGGCGTCGATGGCATCGACGTCAGAACCCTGCGCGGCATTCATGATGGTGACAGCGATTTCCGACAGCGACTTGTCACCGCTGGCCAGCACCCCCGCGTAATAGCTCTGCCCTGCCGCGTCAGCGCTACGACCGAACAGCTGCTGATACAGCGAATCGACGAGCTCTTCGTTCCCGAGATCGCCATATTCCTGAGTGAATTCTTCTGAATTGCCGAAAGCGTCCAGAATCGCGCCCTGGCCTTCGGCATCGGCACGCTCTGCCCAGTACATCTGGCCGGCTGAATCGGCCGGGCGACCGTAGTACGCCACGTAGAGGCTCTGCACGAAGTCGAGGGAAGTTTGTGATGCCATGCGGTTGATCTCCATATCCGGGCGCATGAATGCGGCTGGCCGAGAGCCCGAAACGAACTGCCCGGGTGATCTGGCGTGCTGCTAGCCCTATCAGGCCCATCCATGTGCCTTGGGTAAATACAGGCTACGTCATGTAACCCAGAAGCCAGTCTAGTTGCCATGCCCCACCCTGCAATGTCTTTCACATGCCGAAAAGTTATGAAAAAGCAGGTGGACAGACTAGCGAGTCATAGGAGAGCCCATCGAACGCAGGGATCAAGGCGATATTTGGCGGCCTGCACCGATGTGTCAGAACGGCCGATCCGAGTATAAAAAAGAGAATCGAGCGTCATTGAGACGAACGGCTGTCCTCTTTTATCAATGAGACGGGGTGCCCTCTTTCGTCACGAGACAATATCCACGCGCAATTCATCGCGCCTCAAACAAAAAACGCCCCGCACGAAGCGGGGCGCATATCATGGCTAGGTGAGCGATAAATCAGCCACCGTAAAGGATGGCATTGTGGTCCCAGTTAACGTCAATATTGCCGCCCACTAGAATGACTTGCATGTCCGCCACATCATCGAACTGGCCGTCCTGATCGGCAATGTCGACCAGAATCCGGGTAGCATCAGTGAGTGCATTACCGTTCCAGTTCAACACCTGAACGTCTTTCTCGTAGCGAATCGACAGACCCAATGTACCGGGGTCAACGGCAGAAGCATTGGCAGAACCACTTCCAAAATATTGTACGCTGTCAGCTTCCGAGAATACGATCCTATCTCCTAGACCGAAATTCGTGATGTAATCGCGAGTCGATTGGGTCGTCCCGGACTCGTTGATCAACGAGCTACGATCACTTCCCGCATAATAGAACGTATCGAAGTAGGTGCTGCCGTACATGTTGTCACCGCCCTCGCCCCCGGTGATTTGGTTAGCGCCATAATAACGGGCGGTGTCATAGACCGTATTGGCAGCGGCATCGGCGGCGTAAATCGTATCCCGGCCGCTGCCACCGTAGAGGTAGTCGACATCGCTATCGTCACCACCATAGATCGTATCGTCGCCGTCGCCACCATAAAGCTGGTCGTAACCGGCATCACCGCGGATAGTATCGTTGCCAGCCTTACCATCAACCCAGTCGTTATCGGCGCCGACATTAATCGTATCGCTACCCGGCGCACCTGTAATTGTTTGACTGCCGGTACTCCCCGTAACACGGATATAGTCGCTGTAGCGGCTATTCATCAGCGCGAAGATATCGTCAAAACCGGCTGTCGAACCATTCTGTGCGGCATAGATATCAGCAGCAGTGCCACTAACACCCAACTGATCGGACTTCGTTATCCAATCTTGCGCAACAGTTTCGTCGTCGTAGCTCCCAATCGCATCGTCAATACGATAGTCCGTCTTGCCAGCGGTAGTCTCGACATTGCTATCAAAGACCGGGTTAATGGCGACCCAGAACGCTTCGGACTGGCCGACAGTGAATGTGTCCGTTACGTGGATTTGCGCGACAGATTGGTCGCCCTCGATCCCGATATCAGCATTGCCCTTTGCAAAATAGAGATTATCCGCTGAAGCGTCGCCGATCTGGGTAATGATATTTGCTGCCGTGTCCTCTACATAGAAGTCATAGTGTAGTGTTCCATTTTCTTGATTAGTACTAACAAAGCTATTGATAGCGGCAGCACTATCACGAATGTAGGGTATAGAGGTCAGCCCAGTGTTGGTGAAATCAACGACATCTCCTGCTTGGGTAGTCGTCAAGTAATCACCACTCCAGTTGACAGTCACATCCTTAGCACTATTCACACCGACGCTATTAGCCGTCAGGCTGGCATAGGTATCCGCCACGTTATAAGTCAGCGTACCCACTGAGCCATCACGCCCGGCAATAGTCGTGGCTTGTGCCGCAGTCGCGGTGGTTGTTGCGGTCAAATCGCCAGCCTGCGTTACTGCAGCAGCACTGTCACCATTCGCCAGACTGGACGCAGAATCACTGATGTTATAAGTAGCTGCATTATCCCGTGCATAGATCGTTTTGGCCTGACTGACGGAGGCATCAGTAGACGCGGTTACAGAAGTCGCCTGTGCCAGAATGGAATCCATATCATCAGAAGAAGATGCAAGATTGGCAGCGGTATCTTTGAGCGTATAGGACAGATCTTCCACGTCTAAAGCACCGCCGTTCCTATCTTCCATATGATTCAGCGCCAGTAACGCCTGAATATCGGCTACGCTACGTTCACCGATAGTGTAGTCACTTAATTGAATAGCTGTGGCATCGCTCAAGTAATCGAAGCTATCGTCGGCCAGATCGTCGGCAATCTCGCTGTAACTATCCGTAAGGGCATAGGTCAGCTCGCCGTCGCCATTTTGCGCATCGATGGCAGCAATTTGGTCAATCGTGACGGAATCAGTGACAGTGACATCAACCCCATCAGTGACATAATCGCTGACATCATTACCAGTAGGCACCAACGCCGAAACGGAATCCTCAATCGCTCCCACCGTCAATGTGGCGTCACTACCGATCAAGCCTTTCAACGTGTTGAGCTGATCGACAGTGGCCGCGTCGGTAACGACTACATTGACGCCGCTTTTCACATGCCCAGCGCTATTGGCCACCAACTCCGCCGCCGTACCGCTAACGGTGGTATAACTCAAATCACCAGCACCGTTGGCGTTATTGAGTTCGTCAAGCTGGGTAAGTGAAGCCTCGCCGGTCACGACGACATTCTTGCCATCGGTAACGTAAGTCCCCGCACCGGCGTTGCTATTTGCATCCTCTACCAGAGCACTGGCCGTGCCGCTGACGGTGGTGTAAGTCAATGCACCACCACCATTGGCCGTATCGAGAGAGCCAAGTTGAGCAAGCGTGATCGCATCGGTGATAGTTACATCGATACCATCTTTGATATAACCGCTGACGCCATCTGCAGTGACTAAATTGGCCACGCTATCTTCGATGGCAGAGACCGTCAAATCGCCATTGCCGTTTTTGTCATCGATGGCTTTGATCTGTTCGATGGTGGCGGAACCAGTGACGGTAACGTTCGTACCCTCTCCTACATACGCAATCACTACCTCGTCGGGCATCAGCTCAGCGATGCTACCTTCGATAGCTTGCGCCGTGACCGTACCATCACCAATTTCAGCTTTCACGCCGTCAAGTTCGGTAATGGCAATGCTATCGGTTACAACGACATTTACGCCATCGACGATGTAGGTAACGTCATCCATGCCCTTGGCATTAGCAACCAGCTCTGCCGCCGTACCGCTGACAGTGGTGTAAGTCAATGCACCGTCGCCATTGGCACTGTCCAGTGCTTGCAGTTGATTGAGAGATACCGCGCCGGTCACGGCAACATTGATGCCATCGGCTACGGCAGTAACAACCTGTACGGTATCAGTATCCGGCGCCAGATTGTCGGCAGTATCTTCCAGCGCGTAGCTGCCATCGCCGCTGCGTGCGATGTCGTTATACTGCGCAACCGTCATGGTCACGACAGTGCCCGCCGCCAGATCGAGGTTATCGATCCAACTGCTGTCCAGACCGGTAATATCGAGCGATTCAGTGACTTCAAGTGTCACGTTCAGGGCGTTATCGACGGAAAGGCTGGACAGGTCTACATCTTTAGCGACATCTGTAATCGTCAGGTTCCCCGACCCGTTAATGCCCAGGGTCAGCAAGCTCACCTCACTACCGGGAACTCGAATGTCGGCGGCGCCCAAATTGACGGAAGTAACGTTGACAGACTCAGCCGGTTCCAGCGTCGTGGTTACACCGCCACGGGTGAAATTGTATTCACCGATACTCGTCCCTGCGCTGACGGAGATTTCGCCTGTGGCGGTGCCGCCGAAAGTCAGCACACCACTATCGTCGACGGCCAGCGTGAACGTTGGCGCCGGCGTGCCACCACCGCCGCCGCCAGTACCGCCATCGCCCGGCGTGGTGGGCAGCAGAGTCGCGACGGTTTCGATGGTCTTGTTGAGCACCTTCGTTGCGGTGTTGGTGACCGTCACTTCTTCCAGATAATTCTTGCCGATGCCGATGCCGCGCTCCGTTGAATAGGCGGCGATCTCCTCGGCGGTATCCAGCTCCTTGGTAAAGGCGTCGGCTACCTCGACTCGACCGGCAAACACTTCACTGTCGCTACCCTGAGCGGCGTTGCTGATGGTCAGCGCGATCTCGGCCAGGCTTTTCTCGCCACTCTCGAGCATGTTCACGTAGAAGTCGCGGCCGGTATCCTCGGCATCACGACCAAACAGCTGCCGATAAAGGTTGTTGACCAGCGTTGCGCTATCGGAATCCGAGAACCGATCGACGTACTCGGCGGAATCGCCGAACGCCTTGATGATGGCTGTAGTATCACCGCCGTTGTCTTCGAGCCGCTGAGCCCAGTAAGACAGACCTGCCGGATCTGCCGGACGACCGTAGTAGGCCACGTAAAGAGATTGCACTGTCGAAAGAGAGATTGACGTTGCCATGAAGGAACCCTGCCGTAGATCACAAATTTAATTAGCTTTCTTGCCGACAGAGCGTTGATTCGAAGTGCAAAGGCACCTGCCACTCCGCCCATGGATCGGACGGACAAAAATTACGACTTTGGTAACCAAGTGGCAACAAAAATAATCCATTTATCGTTGAAATTAGCGTTAAGTATTAGTAATAAAAGATTAGCAATCTAATCCATATGGCTAACGATTTTTTATTATAAAAACAAAATTCGGAAAGCTTGGCGGTCTCAATGACCAAGTGCAACACGTGAGCCATCAGGTACGGTGTTGCCATGACTTACTGCTATCGCCATCTCT
>NZ_MCAP01000054.1:0-700 GCF_001858555.1 Salinicola sp. MIT1003 | reverse complement strand
CGTAGCTCGTAGCTCGTAGCTCGTAGCTCGTAGCTCGTAGCTCGTAGCTCGTAGCTCGTAGCTCGTAGCTCGTAGCTTAGAAGTACCCCTCCCGCTTCTTCTTCTCCATCGAGCCGACCTGATCCCGGTCGATGGCGCGGCCGGAGCGTTCGGAGGTGCGCGTCAGCAGCATCTCCTGGATGATCTCGGGCAGCGTGGCGGCTTTCGATTCCACCGCGCCGGTGAGCGGGTAGCAGCCGAGCGTGCGGAAGCGGACCCATTTCTCTTCGGGGACTTCGCCGGGTTCCAGCGGCAGGCGATCGTCGTCGACCATCACCAGCATGCCGTCGCGTTCGACCACGGGACGCGGTGCGGAGTAGTACAGCGGGACGATGGGGATCGATTCGAGATAGATGTACTGCCAGATATCCAGTTCGGTCCAGTTGGAGAGCGGGAAGACGCGGATCGATTCGCCCTTGTTGACCTTGCCGTTGTAGAGGTTCCACAGCTCGGGGCGCTGGTTCTTGGGGTCCCAGCGGTGGTGCTTGTCGCGGAAGGAGTAGACGCGCTCCTTGGCGCGGGAGGCTTCCTCGTCGCGACGGGCGCCACCGAAGGCGGCATCGAAGCCGTACTTGTCCAGTGCCTGCTTGAGCGACTGGGTCTTCATGATGTCGGTGTACTTGGCGCTGCCGTGGTCGAACGGGTTGATGCCGGCGGCGCG
>NZ_MCAP01000053.1:0-799 GCF_001858555.1 Salinicola sp. MIT1003 | reverse complement strand
AGAGATGGCGATAGCAGTAAGTCATGGCAACACCGTACCTGATGGCTCACGTGTTGCACTTGGTCATTGAGACCGCCCTATCTCATTGTTCACTGTTGGACGTCTATCCCAATAGCAATGAAAAGCCCGAGTACCGAAAGAAAGGCACTCGGGCTTTTTCTCCATAACCGCCTGACCGCCTGATTTAGTTTTCAGGCAACCACGGTGACAAACGCAGAGTTTTTTGTCTTACCCTACGCTGACACCATGACAGAATTAATTCTGCGCATCCTCTGCTTCTTCCTGAATCTCTTCGCCAGCGTCTTCCATCGTGCTGCCTGCGTTGTCCACGGCATTATCGACCGACTCTCCGGCTTCTTCTGCTGGCCCTTCGTCGTTATCGCAAGCCACAACGCCAAATGCCATCAGGCCTAATAGCATAGCCATCGCCATTTTCTTCAATAGGTCAGTGCGCATCTCGCATCCTCCTGAGCAACCGCTTCCATGTATTTGCCCTAACAACCATAGCTACAGTTTGCAGAATCAGCCAACTTCGAAGCGACCTTCCCTAATTTCTCCTAATTATTCGAAAGCGGTCAAAAGCGTGTCTGCTCCTGGCGTCAGGATTCCTCCGTTTGCAATGAGATTGCAGGAATAACGATGAAGTAACGAAGGAACTCTCCTCCAACCCGCATGATAGAGTCGGGCCAGCATGGCCCGTGACGTTTCATGCTCATGCGGGTATAAAAAAACCCCAGCCTTGTTGGGCTGGGGTTTGGGATAGATGCCTGACGATGACCTACTCTCACATGGGGAGACC
>NZ_MCAP01000052.1:0-924 GCF_001858555.1 Salinicola sp. MIT1003 | reverse complement strand
CTACGCTTTGTCTGAAAAATGATGTCTTGCTAGCCTTTCCTCCCTCAGACTTGGAGGTATTGTCATGGCAGGACGTTACGAGATTTCCGATCAGGGTTGGACATTGATTGAAGATATCGTTTCGCCTGGCACGCCCGCTGGGCGTGGACGCCCACGCCGCGATGACCGGCAGATGCTCAACGGCATCTTCTGGATCCTCTGTTCCGGCGCCAAATGGCGGGATCTGCCCGAACGCTTCGGCCCATGGAAAACGGTCTACCAGCGCTTTCGTCAGTGGCGAGATGACGGCACACTCGAACGCAGCCTGTCACGCCTTCACCTGAAGCTTCGGGAAGATGGTTACATGGATCTCGATACCTGGATGGTGGACTCCACCTCGATTCGAGCGACTCGCTCTGCCGCTGGTGGCAGTAAAAAAGGGGCTCTGGAGAACGGGTAGGCCATGCGCTTGGACGAAGCCGAGGCGGCCTGACCACCAAGATTCACCTGGTTTGCGATGCCAATGGCGTTCCCCTGAGCTTCCTGCTATCGCCTGGTCAGCATGCCGATTCACGCTATCTCGTTCCTGTCATGGAGCAGATCCGCTTGCCAGGTCATACGGGACGTCCCCGCAAGCGCTGCCGCCATCTGCTGGCCGACCGAGGTTACGATAGTGATCGATTGCGTCGCTACTGCGACCGGTACGGAATACGACCGACGATCCGGCACCGACAGATGCACCGTCGCCCCAAGCCAGGACTACCCCGCCTGTTCGAGCGCCCGCGTTATCGGCGTCGCAATGTGATAGAGCGTCTATTTGGCTGGATGAAGGAAAAGCGGCGACTTTGTACTCGCTACGACAAGCTGGCAAAAAGTTACCGTGCCATGGTCACGCTGGCCTGCATCGAGCGCTGTTTACGGGTCTATTTTTCAGACAGAGCGTAA
>NZ_MCAP01000051.1:0-1018 GCF_001858555.1 Salinicola sp. MIT1003 | reverse complement strand
CCGTGGTCATGGATATCTTCAAGGGCAAGACCACGGCTGCTGAGGTGGCTCGCCAGTACGATCTCACTGTCTCCGAGGTCGAGGGCTGGATCGATGAAGCCCAGCGCAGCATGGAGAACGGGTTCAAGGCCCGCCCCAAGGATATCCGTGAGCAGCACGAGTCCGAGCTCCGAGAGACCAGGGAGGCACTGGGCGAAGCCCATCTGCAGATCTATGCGCTAAAAAAATTCAAGCGCCTGCTCGACGAGGACGAGAACTCATAAGGTCGCTGCAGGCGCAACTGGCCGAGGAAGGCCATGTGGTATCACTCGTCAAGCTCTGCCGCTGGCTGGGATTCCCCCGGCGGAGCCTGTATTACCGGCCCAAGCTGCGGCAGCGTGTCATCAATGCCGATCTGGCGGCACGGGTGAAGCTGACCCTAGAGCGGTTCCCCACCTATGGCTATCGCCGCCTGGCGTATGTTCTGGGTGAGAACCGCAAGCCAATACAGCGCATCCTGCAGTTGAAAGGCTGGCAGGTGCGCAAGCGGCCACAGGGCTTCCGCCCGCGCGCCAAGAGCCTTCCGTCTGTCGCGTCACGGCCTGATGAACGCTGGGCAACGGATCTTACGCACGTGTGGTGCGGCAAGGATCGGCGGGCTAGCCTGGCGGTGATCATCGATTGCTGTACGCGAGAGATTCTCGGCTGGCGATTATCGGACAATGGCAGCAGCAAGACCGCTGAGGCCGCGCTGGAGGAAGCGCTAATCTATCGATTAGGGGCACTGGGACGTGTTCAGCAACCGCCGGCACTACGCTCCGACAATGGCCTGGTCTTCAGCAGCCGGCACTACACGGGCACGGTGAAGGACTATGGTCTCATCCAGGAGTTCACGACGCCGTATACACCGGAACAGAACGGGCTCGTGGAGCGCTTCTTCCGATCCTTGAAGGAGGAGTGCATCTGGCTCCATCGCTTCGAGTCGCTGGGTCAAGCCAGGGCCGTGATCGACCGTTGGATCCGATACTACAACGAAGAG
>NZ_MCAP01000050.1:0-1044 GCF_001858555.1 Salinicola sp. MIT1003 | reverse complement strand
GATTTCTTGAGCACCTCGGCGTAGACTTCCAGCGGCGTGCGCCAGTCGAGCGTCTTGCGCGGCCGCGTGTTCAGTGAGTCGGCGATCTCATCGAGTTCTTCCTGGCTGTAGACCGACAGATCCGTGCCCTTCGGCAGATACTGCCGCAGCAGCCCGTTCGTATTCTCATTGGAGCCGCGCTGCCACGGGCTATGCGGGTCAGCGAAGTAGATCGCCGTCCCGGTCTTCTGCGTGATCTCGGCATGCTTCATCATCTCTCTGCCCTGGTCGTACGTCATGGACAGCCGCAGGGCTCGCGGCACTTCATTGAGCTTGTCGCTGAAGCCAACGGCCGCCGCCGTGGCCGTGGTGCCATCCACTTTCGCCAAGATCACCAAGCGTGTGGTGCGTTCCACCAGCGTACCGACGGCGGAGCGATTGTTGGCACCCATGATGAGATCACCCTCCCAGTGGCCAGGCATCAGGCGGTCTTCGATCTCAGGCGGGCGCATGTGGATGCTGACCAGATCGGGAATCTGCTGGCGTCGATCCTTGCCACGACTGCGTGAGCGACGCTTGCCGTTGCCCTGCCGAAGGCAGGCGATGAGCTCTTTCTTGAGACTGCCGCGGGGCATCACATAGAGCGCGTTGTAGATGGCCTCATGCGAGACCTGCCGACGTGAATCGTTGGGAGACATGCGCTTCAGTGTGCGGGCTATCTGTTGCGGTGACCAGCACTTGCGCAGCAAGTGGACCACTACCTCGAAGAGCTCCCCGTCGGGATGCAGCTTGGGGCGCTGGCGTGGCCGATGTCGCGTCAGACGAGCCCGATAGCCCGCCAGGCCGGCATCGTAGCCCTTGATGGGGTCGACCGTATGGCGAGCAATTTCTCGCGACACGGTGCTCGGCGCACGCCCCAGGTGAGTGGCAATGGCCCGGATCGAATGCGTGGCTCGCATCATCATGATGGCGGCTCGGTCTTCAGCAGAGAGATGGCGATAGCAGTAAGTCATGGCAACACCGTACCTGATGGCTCACGTGTTGCACTTGGTCATTGAGACCGCC
>NZ_MCAP01000049.1:0-1053 GCF_001858555.1 Salinicola sp. MIT1003 | reverse complement strand
AACCGCTTGGTAAATAAGTCAGGCCGTTTAGTCTGCCATTCTTTCATCATCGCAATGGGTGATTGATGGTGCAGTGCCTTCTGCGGGATGTGGTGATTGTACAGCCAGGTATAGCGTTTCAGCGTCTGTTCCAGGTCCTCGCCTGAGGCATAGCGCCGAGTCGCTAGCACGTCGCTGATGCGGCCGTTGAAGCGCTCCACCATGCCGTTCGTTTGCGGCTTTCCCGGCTTGATCAGGCGGTGTTCGATGTCATGTGCCTGGCACTCCTGGTCAAACGGATGCCGGCCGCTGGGCTTGCGCTCACCTGCACGTGTGAAGCGATCGGTAAAGGATTTGCCGTTGTCAGTCAGCACCGTCTGGATCTTGAAGGGCGCCTTCTCTTCCACCTGCTTCATGAACGCGCGAGCATCCTTCGCGGACTGGCTGCTTCGGATCTCCAGATACACCCAACGCGTGGCGCGATCGATGGCGACGTACAGGTAGCGTTTTTGCTCCTCGTCGGGCATCTGAGGCAGGTGCTTGATGTCGATGTGCACATACCCCGGGTCGTAGTCCTTGAAGGGCTTGTGCCTCGGCTTCTCGTCATCTCCGATGCCCTGCCGAGCCAGTTCCGCTAGTGTCGGCACGCCGCGCCGCTGGAGCATGCGATGCAGGCCGGAACGAGACAACCGAGAGTTCAGGAACTCACGCGCCACGACGAGGAGATCATCCAGACCGAGGCGAAGGAATTCGCGCGCTGCGATCAGCACCTCCTCCTGCTCGGGCGTGAGCGTGGCCAGCAGGTTGTGACGCGTGTGCGATCGATCATGGACATCGTCACGGTAGCGCCAGCGCCGTATGGTCGCGGTGGCGACACCATACTGGCGGGCCAGCTCGCTATCCGTGATACCGGAGGGCGCTGCCTGGATCTCGGCACGGATCTTCGGTGTCGTGGTCGCTTGTTTATGCAGCTTGATGTCCATGAACTTGCTCCCGGATGAATTGCTGAAGAAGCTCCCTGGCGGCTAGCAGAGGATAACTTCTATAGGCGATCTGATCATCCGGGACCCTACA
>NZ_MCAP01000048.1:0-1076 GCF_001858555.1 Salinicola sp. MIT1003 | reverse complement strand
TGTCGGGTCCCGTGTGATTAACCACCCGCTTGGTAAATAAGTCAGGCCGTTTAGTCTGCCATTCTTTCATCATCGCAATGGGTGATTGATGGTGCAGTGCCTTCTGCGGGATGTGGTGATTGTACAGCCAGGTATAGCGTTTCAGCGTCTGTTCCAGGTCCTCGCCTGAGGCATAGCGCCGAGTCGCTAGCACGTCGCTGATGCGGCCGTTGAAGCGCTCCACCATGCCGTTCGTTTGCGGCTTTCCCGGCTTGATCAAGCGGTGTTCGATGTCATGTGCCTGGCACGCCTGGTCAAACGGATGCCGGCCGCTGGGCTTGCGCTCACCTGCACGTGTGAAGCGATCGGTAAAGGATTTGCCGTTGTCAGTCAGCACCGTCTGGATCTTGAAGGGCGCCTTCTCTTCCACCTGCTTCATGAACGCGCGAGCATCCTTCGCGGACTGACTGCTTCGGATCTCCAGATACACCCAACGCGTGGCGCGATCGATGGCGACGTACAGGTAGCGTTTTTGCTCCTCGTCAGGCATCTGAGGCAGGTGCTTGATGTCGATGTGCACATATCCCGGTTCGTAGTCCTTGAAGGGCTTGTGCCTCGGCTTCTCGTCATCTCCGATGTCCTGCCGAGCCAGTTCCGCCAGTGTCGGCACGCCGCGCCGCTGGAGCATGCGATGCAGGCCGGAGCGAGACAACCGGGAGTTCAGGAACTCACGCGCCACGACGAGGAGATCATCCAGGCCGAGGCGAAGGAATTCGCGTGCTGCGATCAGCACCTCCTCCTGCTCGGGCGTGAGCGTGGCCAGCAGGTTGTGACGCGTGTGCGATCGATCATGGACATCGTCACGGTAGCGCCAGCGCCGTATGGTCGCGGTGGCGACACCATACTGGCGGGCCAGCTCGCTATCCGTGATGCTGGAGGGCGCCGCCTGGATCTCGGCCCGGATCTTCGGTGTCGTGGTCGCTTGTTTATGCAGCTTGATGTCCATGAACTTGCTCCCGGATGAATTGCTGAAGAAGCTCTCTCGCTGCTAGCAGAGGATAACTTCTATAGGCGATCCGATCATCCGGGACCCTACA
>NZ_MCAP01000047.1:0-1164 GCF_001858555.1 Salinicola sp. MIT1003 | reverse complement strand
TCTAAGCCCTGTGCAGTACAGGGCCCAGGCCTTAAACGCCGGCTAAATGAATCGTCCAACTTTATGGGGTCAGTTCACATAGGGAACGATCATCTCAATCGCTATGGGCTCCATGTCGGGCGTGTCTGGTTGGCGTATTGGATGTCTCGGTTGCGCATGGCGATGCTGGCGCCGGGCGTGCCCAGGGTGGATCGTCAGCAGTTCCAGCAGTACGGTTACGTGCTCAAGGAAAGCTACCTGCCCGAGTCGCAGTTCCTGGCATTGGTGAGGGCGGTGCGGGAATACGAGGGTGAAATCCGCGAGTGCTGCCAGGGCGACACCAATACGCATCGGATTTTGCTGGCGCCGGAAGTGCTGGAGCAACTGCCTCAGGTCAAGGCGGTGCTGGGAGACTCCGCGCTGAAGCGGCTGTTTCGCTATTGTGCCGGGCATGCCCGTTTGCCGATCTGCCATATCGAGAACGTGCATAACGGCAGCCGGAAAAATGACACGGTGCGGGACCCGCAGAAGAATCTGCATGTCGATACGTTCCAGCCCACCATGAAGTTCTGGCTCTATCTGGAGGACGTGACCGACGAGAATGGCCCGTTCGTGTTCGTGCCGGGCTCGAATCGGCCACACCGTGAGCGTATGAAGTGGGAATATCAGATGAGCCTGCGAGCCAGGGAGCACGCGGATCGCTATACGGCTCGTGGCTCGTTCCGGGTAAGCCAGGAAGAGGCCGAAAGGTTGGGCGAGGGCGGCCCACGGCCATTCCGGGTCGCGGCTAACACGCTGCTCATCGCCAATACCTTCGGTGTCCATGCCCGGGGCAATGCCGAGCCGGGCAGCTCCCGCTTGGCATTATGGGGCATGAGCCGGACCAACCCCTTCCTGCCATTGCCGGGGCTGGGATTCGAGTACTTCAACCGCTTGCAGTATCGTGTGCTCCAGCGCATGCGTCGGCAGGAGGACGCCAGATCCGCCGCCAAGGGTAAGCAATCATCCTGGCATGTGATCGAGCAAAAACGCGTGTAGGCTTCTCACGGCATCACTCTTCGTTTCAGTGAAAAGCAACCTTCGGGTTGCTTTTTTCGTTTTGGGCTCCTGTAATGACCCCCTGGTTTCTGCACACCCTACGCGGCTAATGCCGGGTGTGCTCGGGGTGCCACATAGTCCAGAGAC
>NZ_MCAP01000046.1:0-1254 GCF_001858555.1 Salinicola sp. MIT1003 | reverse complement strand
CTGATCTTGCCCATCAGCAGTGGACACCCCGTTAAGACAGTACACTGAGACGAGGTGACCCATGACAAGGCAAGCTCCTTCGATGAAGAAAACCCGCAACCGTTATTCGTCCGAGTTCAAAGATGAGGCCTTGGCGCTCGCCGACCGTATCGGTGCCACCGCTGCTGCTCGCGAGCTTGGACTGCAGACCAGTCAGCTCTATCAGTGGCGTGCCAAGGCTCAGCAGAAGGCCAACACGTCCGAGCGTGAACAAGCGTTGGCCGATGAAAATGCGAGGCTCAAGCGGCAGCTCGCAGAGAAAGCGGAAGAGCTTGAAATTGCAAAAAAAGCCGCGGTGTATTTCGCGAAAAGCCTGAAGTGAAATACGCCTTCATCCATCAGCACCGTCAGGCGTTCTCCGTCCAGCGCCTTTGTCAGAGCGTCGGAGTCGCTCGTAGCGGCTATTACGCCTGGAGACATCGTGACGACGTGCCATCAGTCAGGCGTCACCGGCAAGCGGCTCTCGACTATCGGGTAGCCAGCGCTTTTCATCGCAAACAGGGCCGCTCCGGCGCGCCTCGATTGACGCTCGATCTCAAGGATGAAGGGCTGTCGATCAACCGCAAGACGGTCGCTGCCAGCCTGCGTCGTCAGGGGCTTCATGCCAAAGCGGCTCGTCGGTTCAAGGCAACGACGAACTCACGACACGGCCTGCCGGTTGCGCCCAATCTGCTGCAACAGGACTTTGTGGCAAAGGCGCCCAATCGGAAATGGGTCGGCGATATCACCTATCTGTGGACCGATGAAGGCTGGCTCTATTTGGCGGTTCTGCTCGATTTATATTCGCGCAAGGTCATTGGCTGGGCAATGCGTGAGCGCATGACAGCGGATCTCGTTGTCGACGCCCTGCAGATGGCGCTGTGGAACCGCCGAATGCCGAAGGGCGTCATCGTGCACAGTGACCGCGGAAGCCAGTACTGCTCGGTGTTATACCAGTCGATGCTGGCTCGGCACGGTCTGCACTGCAGCATGAGCGCCAAGGGAAACTGCTATGACAATGCCTGCGCCGAGAGCTTCTTCCATAGTCTCAAAGTCGAGGCGATCCATGGTGAACGCATCCGAACGCGAGAACAGATGCGCCAGCAGGTGTTCGAGTACATCGAATTGGACTACAACCGACAGCGTCGGCACAGTGCTATCGGGATGATCAGCCCGGTGGCCTTCGAGGCCCGAATGATCGCTTAAGTCGGTGTCCACCAACGCTGGGCAAGATCA
>NZ_MCAP01000045.1:0-1414 GCF_001858555.1 Salinicola sp. MIT1003 | reverse complement strand
GGGTATACGGATTTAATGGTTGATGGGGCACCTTCACCCCATCAATCTGATACCACCCTCAGATGGTTGATAGATCGACTCCGTAGTTGAGTTCCTCTGCGAAGTCCGGCAGTCCGTAACCGATGGTTTTCTTGTAGAAAGGAGAGACCTTCGCAGTCGGTGCCTTCTTCTTGTGCTTCGTGGTGTAGAGCATTCGTGCCCGCATCACCTCGAAGGAGTAACCGCGCCCTTCACGGTTCTTGTCCTTGGCCAGTCGGTTGATGGACTCCGTGTAAGCGTTGGTGACGGGCATGTCCGTCTCGAAGTAGGTCATGGTCTCTTCGCGCCAGTTTCCCACTGCCCTGACCAGATCGCTCCAGACTTCCTTTTGGCCCTTCGGGATGGTGGCTATCCACTCGTCCAGGGCGGCTTCTGCCTGGAGCCGTGTGGTGGCGTCCCAGATGCCGTAGAAGCGCTCCTTGTGCTCGTAGGCGGCCAGCAGTTGCGGGAACGCGCCTGTCCAGGTCTCCATGATGAGGCGCTCCCGGTCTGAGACTTCGTGAGCGCGTTTCAGCAGGATTTTCCGGTCTCCCTTGAGAGTCCGGCTCTGGGACGGTTTCAGCTCCTTTCTGAGGCCCTTGCGCACTCTCTCTAGGGCATCGTTGGCCATGCGCACCACATGGAACTTATCGACCACGATACGGGCCTGGGGCAGCACAGCCTTGACCGCTGCCCGGTAGGGGTTCCACATGTCCATGCTGACGATCTCGACCTTCTGCCGGTCTTTCAGCTTCATCAGGTAGTTGGTCACCACGTCCTGGCGGCGGGTGGCCAGCAGGTCGAGCAGGGTTCGCTCCTCAATGTTGGTCAGAATGCAGCGGTAGCGCTTGTTCAGGTATAGCTCGTCAATGCCCAGGATGCGGGGCGTCTCGAAGCGGTGCCAGCGCCCCAGGAACTCGGCGCGGGCGTTGAAGATGTCGCGCACCGTCTTCTCGTCCAGGCCGGTCTGTGCCGCCACAAAGGTGTAGGGGTGGTTGAAGGATTCCTTCTCCACGTACTCATGCAGCCGCAGTGTCATACGGAATCCGTCCACCATCTCCGGTAGCTGGGGCCTGAATGTTGTCTTGCAGGCCCGGCAGGTGTATCGGCGGCGGACCACCCAGAGAGTGACCCGCTTGCCGTGGATGGGCAGATCACGATAGGGAACGTCACGCTTGCCGAACCGTACGAACTCACCCTGCACGCCGCATTCCTCGCAGGCGATGGGATCGGGCACGTCCACCTGGAAGTGCATTTCGTCGTCGGTTGATTTGCAGCCCAGTACTTGGTATTGCGGCAGGTGAAGGATGTTGTCGGGAAGTTCGGTCATGGTGTTGTATAGGCGTAGGTGTCAGTCAGATCCATCCGGCTCGGCATTGGTGTTTGCTTTTTTACC